>JAPLLP010000297.1 GCA_026387515.1 Candidatus Omnitrophota bacterium
ACCCCTGCTATAGCGGCTAAGCCTGCGATTACTGCCACTGGAATAGCCGGCCAAACTAACATTACCTTTATGGCTAAGCCGGTAATAGCGAAGGCAATTTTACCGGCGATAAGAGAACCTGTAGAGTTGGCTTCCTTCTTCATAAACAATTCCGTATCGGCTGATTTTTCAGGAATAAAGACCACTGTTCCGGGCCTAGCCTTGCGGCATTCAGTAATCAAGGTTGAGATATCGGTTTTACCACCATTTTTATCCACGAAGATCCTCGCCATGATGGTTATATTAGTTTTGGAGCCGGCTAAATTCTCCGGTAAAATAGTCTGGTAGTCACGGTCAGCATCCTCATAGTTCCAAATCATCCGGACAGCAGGATTATCGCGGATAAAATCAAGAGCTCCCATGTCAACGGTACCTCTTTCCGCGAATATTACTTCAGAAATATTATGTTTTTCCGGGGAGCTACCAGAAAATTTATAAGGTTTGTATACCAGATAGCAACTGTTATCGTTGGAAGAAACAATCTTGACAATCAGCTGATAGATTAAAACGATCTCTTCGGCTCTCCGCAATATTCTTGCGGCATTGTCAAAACCTACTACGGTAGAATGCTCCAGAGATTTATTAACGCCGATCTCAACCGGCCAGCCTCGACGGCTAAATATCAATTCAAAGAATAAATCGCTGATTTCAGGATTTATAATTTTTACCATTTTACGCATTATCTGCTTAGCTAAATTCATTTCAATGACTTGATTGCCAGGAAGGTATTTTAACAACTCTTCCATGGAATCAAAAGCATAATGCGCATCCATGCCTATATTCTCAAATAGTATATTGCTGACTAACCTAGCAGTTTTGTGGATATCGCTATCAGGAGATTCTTTTAGCGCTGACATAATTATTTTTCTGATCGTTTCAGCTTTAGTCAAATCACCCATAGCAACAGCTTCACGATAAACCTGTACTACCCCGCTGGCACTGTCCCATTTTTTCAACATAGTCTGGACAGGCACACGGATAATCTCGCCCAGGGCCCAACGCGCCGACCAACGGGCACTGTCCTTCTCGCTGAATAAAAGCCGCACAATAACATTTTCTATTATCGTCTTTTCCTTCGTGCTGCTCTGCTTGTATCTATAAACAGCTTCCTTAGCCCGGTCGTGATAGATAAGATAGCTCATGACCATGATTTCTAAAGAAGCGGCGGTAGAATCTTCCTGTTTTATCGGTTCGACTTTGAGGGCTTTTTCTTTGCTTATTTTTATACTGACATCCTCTAAAGAAATCCCGGCTGCTCCCGGCTGGCCTAATTGCTGCCTTGCCTCGGTTGAATTAAAATCAAATACTCCCGGATATTCGCTGGCTATATTGACTGTTCCTTTAAGTACGGTTTCGTTAGGTAACTTGATTGTCCCGATAATATTTAAAGCTCTTAAGCGCTTTACGCTTGCCTTGGTGCCTAAAGAATTTATAACATTCTGGACGTTATTATAGAATTTGCTATCTATAGGGTCGCCGTTAGTGTCTAAAACCAACTCGCCGCGGTCATCCCTTTTGTAAGCGACTAAATTAAATATCGGGGGAACGAGGTCTCTCTCGGAATCACTCAACATCCAAGTTTCGGTGCTTATCTTGTTATAATAATCGGTATGATTCTGGAACCAATAATCAGTTGCTTCCTTTACTGGAGTAAAGAAATGGGTCCTCTTCGATTCGCTGGCGTTTACTATATTCAGAAGCCTGCCGGTGCCGCTTTTTGCGAGGAGCGCTTTAACGCGGGCATCGTTGCTATTGACAAAAAATGCATTCAAATTAAGCAGTGCCGCAGCGAGCGCTCCGTCAAGCTGGATAAATTTAAATTCTCCGCCAATATCTTTATCGGTTTTGGGATTGGGGATTAAGGTAGGCGCGATAATCTCTTTTAATCTCTCCTCGCCGATTATGTTTTTCAGCTCTTTAAGGATCCCGGACAATACTTCGTAATTAAGCAGGGCTATGTTGGTATTAAAAATCTGTCCGTGCTAAGTCTCGGCAGTAAGGCCATTTTCCGAGAAAATCTTCTTTTGTTCTTTTTGCAC
>JAPLLP010000193.1 GCA_026387515.1 Candidatus Omnitrophota bacterium
CAGAAACATAGCGGCGCGTTTTTTAAAATATGACCTGGAAAAAATTGTGCTCCGGCAAAGATGCCCTTTTATCAAAGAAGAGGTTGTCTCGCTTGACCCGGGGAAAAAAGAGGTGCGCACCAAAACCAGAAGCATAAATTACGATTATATTGTCCTTGCCCCGGGTAGCGAAACCAATTTTTACAATAACGCCAACCTAAGAAGCAATGCCTATAAATTAGACGATGTCGGGGATGCCTTGGGTATTTCTGGGGATTTAGCCGTGAACCGTTATGAATCTTATCTGGTGGGAGGCGGAGGTTATACCGGCGTAGAAGTGGCGACTAATTTAAGGGTGTTCTTAAATAAAAACAAGCTGGCCGGGAAGATCATCATCGTGGAAAGGGCTCCTGCTATATTGGGACCTTTGCCGGATTGGATGAAAGAATATGTGCTGCATAATCTAAAGGCTCTTGAAGTAGATGTCCTGCTAAACACCAGCATTGAGAAGATAGAAGGGGATAAGGTTTATTTAGCCGGGGGCAAAGTTTTTCCCAGGAGCAAGGTTATCTGGGCAGCCGGTGTAAAAACTCCTGATTTTATACAAAATCTAAAAGTTGAAAAGAATCCGCAAGGAAGAATTAAGGTCGATAAATATTTGAGGCTTAACGAGAGTTGTTTTGTGGCGGGGGATGCGGCATTTTTCCAACAGGGCAATACTTACTTACGGATGGCAGTGCAATTTGCCATCACCCAGGGTGAATGCGCCGGACTGAATGTGTTGCGCAGCATAAAAGGCCGGGGATTAGCCGCTTACAGGCTCTTGGATTTGGGCTATATTATTCCCATGGCTAATAATCGCTCCTGCGGCAGGGTCTTGGGCGTGAATTTAAAAGGATTGTTGCCTACGGTATTCCATTTCATAATGTGTTTATATCGCTCGTATGGTTTAAGGAATAGATTCGGCGTATTAAAAGGCCTACTAAAGAAAGAATAATTAATGCATATTCCCGATGGTTATCTAGGGCTAAGTACCTGCGGTTTATTCTATGCCGTGATGCTGCCGATCTGGTTTGTTGCTTCAAGGGTTGTCAAAAAGACCCTCAAGGTCGCTCAGGCTCCTCTTTTGGCTATCGGAGCGGCATTTAGTTTTGTGATTATGATGTTTAATGTCCCTATCCCCGGAGGGACTACAGGGCATGCGGTAGGCGGAATATTAGTGGCGATACTCTTAGGGCCGTGGGCGGCCTGCATCGCCATCACCGTGGCGCTGGTTATCCAGGCCTTGTTATTCGGAGACGGGGGGGTTACCGCATTGGGGGCGAATTGCTTTAATATGGCGTTTGTGTCTGCGTTTTTAGGATATTATATTTATAGGCTCATAGCGTATAGGTCAGCCGTCCAGTCATACAGGCGGGTGATTGCCGCCGGCGTAGCCGGATACTGCGGTATTGTTTTTGCCAGCCTTTGCGCGGCAGTAGAGTTTGGTCTGCAACCACTGTTACATCATGCCGCTAACGGCCAGGCCCTGTATTGTCCGTATAGTTTCAAAGTCGCGATTCCCGCGATGGTAGGCGAGCATATGTTGATTTTTGGCTGGGTGGAAGCAATAGTAACCGCGCTCGTAATAAAATATCTTCAAAAACAGAGTCCCGAATTACTTCCGCTTTAGGAGGTGAAGGCATGAAGATTACGACTAAGTTTTGGCTGGGTATCGCGATATTAGTTATTGTTTCGCCATTAGGGTTGTTTGTGCCCGCGTTTTTCAAGGCTGGCAGCGCCTGGGGAGAATGGGGCGCTGAAGAGATCAAGGAACTCGTGGGATATGTGCCGCAAGGCCTGCAAAGGTTATCTCAAGCTTGGAAGGCGCCCCTGCCGGATTACGCAATTAACGGATGGGGAACAAAGGGGTTGCTACATCAAAGCTTTGCCTATATACTATCCGCTATAGTAGGTATAGTCTGCACGGTGATTATAGTAATATTACTAGTTAAATTATTAACCAGGAAAAATGAGTAACGTTTTTGGCAATAAAAGCAGTGCCTTTATCGAACGTTCGCTATTTGCCACCCTCTCGTTCTTAAAGGAATCTGTTTTCGCCGATGAGTACGCCTTAAAAAAGGGGTTCCTGCAATCTATCGATCCCCGGCTCAAGGTGATAATGTGCGTCATGCTTCTTGTGGCGGTTGTGTGCACCAAGGATACTACCCTGCTTCTTTTTATGTACATAGCGTGTTTGTGTCTGGCTGTTATTTCCGGTATTACCCTGTTATTCTTTATTCAGCGGACCTGGATATTTATCCCCTTATTTTCCATTTTTATCGTGTTTCCAGCGATATTTCAGATAGTTGCTCCAGGTGATCTGTTTTTTACCTTAAGAATCCCAGGTATCGCGCTGGTGGTTACCCGCCAGGGCGTAGCTAATGCTTTGTTATTTGTGAGCAGGATCTTGGTTTCGGTTTCTCTGGTTGTGCTTCTGAATTTGACTACGCGCCATACCGTGTTGTTAAAGGTGTTGCGTATTTTTAAGGTGCCGCAACTCTTTGTGATGACTTTAGGGATGTGCTACCGGTATATATTCCTTTTGATAGTGGTGATAGAGGATATGTTTTTGGCGATTAAAAGCAGGGCGGGTTTCAGTCTTCACTATAAGCAGGGGCAAGAGATCATGGGTCGCAATATTGCCGCATTATGGCAGAGGTCTTTTGAGCTTACTACCGAGGTGCATAGCGCTATGCTTTCCCGGGGATACCGGGGTGAGCCGTATCAGATGAGCGAGTTCAAAGCGCGCCTCCGGGATTGGGTGTGGTTATCCTGTGTTACCCTGGTTTCTCTGTTTATGATATACATCGCAGTAACTAAAAAATGAATAAAAGTGATGTAATTTTTGAGTTACAAGGTATGTATTACTCGTACCTCGGCAAATTCCCGGCTTTGTGCGGAATAGATATGCGTATCACACAAGGCCAGAAGTTAGCAATTATCGGCGCCAACGGGACAGGTAAGTCAACGCTCCTCAGGGTGCTCGATGGGCTGATTTTTCCTGACCGGGGGAGTATCCTGGCCTATGGGACGGCATTGACCGAAAACTTGTTGAGCGATGAAAAGCTCTCTCGTAATTTTAGGACCAAGGTGGGTTTTGTCTTTCAGAATCCCGATGTGCAATTATTTTGCCCTACCGTAAAAGAGGATATCGTATTCGGACCTTTACACCTGGGATTCCCCCAGGAAGAGGTTTCAAAACGGCTTGAAGAAGTAGTGATGGATTTTGATCTGGGTGACCTATTAGAGAGATCTCCGCATCAGCTTAGTATCGGAGAGAAGAGAAAGGTGGCTATTGCCTCGGTATTAGCCATTCATCCTGAGGTCCTGCTTTTAGATGAGCCGACTGCGGGCCTTGATCCCAAGACCGCAAGGCATATTATTGATATTATCTGCCGGAAAAATGAGGAAGGCAAGACGATCGTTACTACCACCCATGATATGCATATCGTAGGTGAGATTGCCGATACCATTTGTTGCCTGGGGCGGGAAAAAAGGATAGCACGATGCGGTCCGGCAGAGGAGTTATTGGCAGACAGGGTTTTTCTGGAAGAGAATAATCTTATCCACGTGCATACCCATCGCCATATGGATAAAACACATATCCATTCCCACGACCATCTGGATCACCACACTCATAACTAACCCACCCCAAAGATAGCTATTGCCGCCGGTTGCCTCTTGTGTTAATATAAAAAATATGAAAAAAATGTCCCTTGTGCAGCTTAAGCAAAATACCAAGGCCAGGGTTTTGGAGATCTCCGGCGGAGGCAACCTGCAACATAAGATGATGAGAAATCTTCCTGGAAAAATAGTCATGATTAAAAGGATATTACTGATAGGTAATCCCAATGTCGGTAAAAGCGTGATTTTCTCAAGGCTCACCGGCGTGCAGGTGATCTCTTCTAATTACCCCGGGACCACCGTTGGTATCACTAGGGGGTATTTAAAAATCGGTGAAGATAAGATTGAGGTCATAGACCTGCCCGGGACGTATTCGCTTGAACCTACTTCTACGGCAGAAGAGGTGGCCGTATCGCTGCTTAAAGAAACCCCCCAAGATGAGACTGTAGTCATCGATATCCTTGATGCCACCAATCTTGAACGTAATCTATTCCTGACCTTGGAATTGACCGAGCAGGGATATCCCGTAATCGCTAGCCTCAATATGTGCGATGATACCGAGCATCGGGGCATACATCTGGATACCCGTAAATTGGAAGAGCTTTTGGGCATTCCGGTAATCCCTACCTGCGCGGTTACAGGTGTAGGGATAAAATTTTTATTGGAGAGATTAAGAGAGGCCAGGCCGCGCGAGAAAAAACCGTTAAGCCACCAGATACGCTGGCAGGAGATCGGCCGGATCATCCAAGAAGTGCAGCAACTTACGCACCGCCATCATACCTTAAGAGAGCTTCTGGAGGATATTTCTGTGCGGCCCTTAAGCGGCCTGCTTATGTCGGTAGCAATTGTATATACCTGTTTTAAGGCAGTGCGTTTTCTCGGGGAGACGCTGATAAATAAAATATTTGATCCCGTATTTTTCGATCTTTATCTTCCCTTTCTTGATAAATTAAGCGTTTTGTTGGGTAAAAAGGGTTTTTTGCATCATCTGGTGATCGGGGAATTGATTAACGGTAAGATAGATTTTAAGCAATCGCTGGGAGTTTTGACTACTGCTCCGTATATTGAGTTCGCGATGGTCCTGCCCTATGTTATCTCTTTTTATTTTATCCTCAGCTTGCTGGAGGATATCGGCTATCTTCCTCGCCTGGCAATACTTCTAGATAATGTCCTGCACCGGTTGGGACTGCACGGGTATGCGATAATCCCGGTATTATTAGGATTCGGCTGTAATGTCCCGGGGATCCTGTCGACGCGGGTGCTGGAATCAAAGCGCGAGAGGTTTATCGCCTCAACGCTCATCTCCATAGGCGTGCCTTGCGTGCCCTTACAGGCGATGATATTCGGCCTGCTCGGGGCTTTCGGCGGTTTCTATGTTGCGGGGGTATATCTGGTGCTGTTTTCTCTGTTAATCATAATCGGGGCAGTGCTTAATTTTACCATGCATGGCTATAGCCCGGAGTTTTTGTTGGAGATCCCGCCTTATCGTTTCCCTCCGTTTTTGCTTTTGTGCAAGAAACTTTATTTTCGCATCAAGGGTTTCCTGATGGAGGCAGTGCCGATAGTATTAGCGGGCGTTTTGGCGATTAATATGCTTTTGTATTTTAAATTATTCGATTTTGTCACCGGCCTGGCCGCTCCGGTAGTCAAAGGCCTTTTTGGGCTGCCTCGCGAAGCGGTGGTGGCGCTGGTGCTCGGGTTTTTTCGCAAAGATGTGGCAGTGGGCATGCTTATGCCATTAGGATTAAATGCCAAACAACTATTCATCTCGGCAACTCTACTGGCCATCTCATTCCCCTGCATAGCCACTTTCGTGGTCTTGTGGAAAGAATTAGGGGTTAAGGATTTGATCAAATCCGCCTTGATTATGATTATTGTCAGCATTATCGTGGGAACCCTGCTTAATTGTTGTATCCTTACTTAATTATGCGCGCGATAGCCCTGATTTCCGGAGGATTGGATAGTACCCTGGCAACCAAATTTACGCAGAACCTAG
>JAPLLP010000186.1 GCA_026387515.1 Candidatus Omnitrophota bacterium
GCCAACACTTACGGAGGATATCTGGCAAACCGGCAAAATCCCGGCTGGCGGGCTAATATGACCACGCATCTTGAGCAAATTACCAATAGAATGCTTTCCTTGGGCCTCCTGGAGCTCGAAGGGGATCTTGTTCGGTTGACAATGCTTGGCCGCGCATGCGGTCAGTCATCATTATCGCTTCAATCAGCAATGCGGCTTGTTGAGATATTGAAGACTTCCGGACTACAACAGATTACAGCAGAAATTCTTATGGTCCTTGTTCAGGTTTTACCGGAAGCAGACAGCACATATACCCCGATGTTTAAGAGAGGCAATAAAGAAAGTGAAATGCCGCGTAAGGCAGCCGGGCGTGTTGGCAATAATGTGATAGGTCAGTTACAGAGGTTTATAGATGGTGATCAGTTTCAATATTATGGTCGTTGTAAACGCGCTGCCATTTTATTTGATTGGATTGGCGGGTCACCTGTAGAGAGGATCGAAGCTGACTATACCATGAATCCATATTCCGGAAAGGTCGGGTTCGGAGATATCCAGCGCATCGCGGAAGCGACAAAATACCATTTCCGGACAGCTGCTCCAATTGCTGAATTGATTCTTATTGAAAAAGGCCCAAGCGGCCAAGGTGTAGAGACACTACTTGCACAATTAGAATTTGGTATACCGGCGGATTCTTTAGACCTACTTAAACTTAAGATCAGATTTGAACGCGGCGAATATCTTGCCCTTTGTAATGCCGGCATTAAAGATTGTAAAGTTTTCTGGTCCGCTGCTCCTGAAGTCTTATCCGGGATTTTTGGCAAAGACCGGTTAGCGGCAATAGAAAAAAATCGAGACAAGGTTAACGCATAATGGTAAGGATAAAATTTTCAGTAAGTTCCGGCAAAGGTTTTAATAAGAGGAGGTATTAAGATGAGAAAAAAAGTTTTTATTTATTTTGTGTTCTTTGTTTTAACATCCATTTTATCTACGACATGCATCTGGGCAGAAACGAAAGCCAAAGAAACTACTGTGCAGCATACTCAAGAATTCGAATTTGTAAGAGATTATATCCAAGGGTTAAGTAGTTGGAAAAGTTCTATTGAGCGGCACATGGATGCAAATTATGATCGGATGCAAAATAATGATAATGGAATTCATAAGTCTGTGGTTCTAATGAAAAATCTGAGGTTGGCAAACGGAGATTTAAATATCACGAAGCAGCTCTTGGAAAGATATAAAAATTCATCTAATGAGATTGTCCGGCAAGCTGTGCAATATGCTTTAGTAAACTACGATGCACTAGTCAAAATTAATGACAAAGGCATAGAATTGCAGGAAAAATTGAATAGTTCCGAATTAATAAAGGATCCTACGAAGTTCGATCAAGGTGCTGCAGTAAGTGAGATGAGTAAGATAAGCGCCAATAAAGATTATGTTTCGGAGTCTCTACTGCAAATCTCCACCATGGTAGCATTATCTTTGGTAGATAAAAACCCGGATAAAGATGGTAAATTAACTTATCTTATCGTAACGTCAGATGAGCGTAATCAACTAGTCAAGTTGA
>JAPLLP010000022.1 GCA_026387515.1 Candidatus Omnitrophota bacterium
ATGAAACGCGAGCGGAAGCCGAATTTCTTCGCCTTCCAATAAAGGTATAACGGGTCCTTGGGGATACAATGGCCGCCAACCCCAGGGCCGGGGTAAAAACTCATAAAACCAAAAGGCTTGGTCGATGCCGCGTCAATCACCTCCCAGATATTGATATTCATCTTATGGGCCATCTGGGCGATTTCGTCTATCAGGCCAATATTAACGATACGAAAAGTATTCTCCAGGAGCTTCACCGTTTCTGCGACGCGTGCCGAGCTCACCGGAACAACCTTTCCGACTATATTTTTATAAAGCATCCCGGCCAGATCAGTAGCCTCGCCGGTTATTCCCCCGATCACCTTGGGGATTTTTTCTAAAGGGTAATTTTCGTTTCCTGGGTCAATGCGCTCAGGGGAAAAAGCCAGAAAAAAATCCTTTCCGCAGGAAAATCCGGAGACCTCTAAAAGCGGCAGGATCTCCTCTTCAGTAGTTCCGGGATAAGTGGTAGACTCCAGGATTATCAATTGCCCAGCGTGAAGGTATTTACGGATCTCTTTCATTGCCCCCAGGATGAAAGAGATATCGGGGCTGGCCTTACGCTTTAAAGGCGTGGGTACGCAGACAAAAACTACATCCGCTTCTCTCAGAGCTAAAAACGAACCTTCTGCCTCAAACTTTTTAAGCCCGATCACCCTCTTTAAATCGATTGCACTTACGTCTGTAATATAGGAGATTTTCTTCCTGATCCTCTCCACCCGCTCTTTATCCAGATCGATTCCGGTAACCTGAAAACCCTTTTTGGCAAATTCAACTGCCAAAGGCAGGCCCACATATCCTAAACCCACCACCGCAATGCTCGCTTTTTTAGCGGCTATCCTTCTTTTTAGCCTAAAATACGAACTATTCATTTTTTTAAAAATTATTTACCGCAGACAGGCTGGCGTCCGATGCTGATATAGGTGAACCCTTTATTTTGCATATCCTGCGGTCTGAACATATTTCGCCCATCAATGATCAACGGCCGCTTCATTGAATTCTTTATTCGTGCCAGGTTAAGCGCCTTGAATTCATCCCATTCAGTAAGTATCAACAAACAATCGCTCTCCCTGGCCACGGCATAGGCATCTTTGCAGAAAGCGACCTTTTCAAAAAGTTTTCTGGCTTTCGGCATTGCTGAAGGGTCATAAAGTTTAATATGCGCCCCCTCTTTTTCAAGATAATTTACGATATTAATGCTCGGGGCGCTGCGAATATCGTCGGTATCTGGCTTAAAAGAGATACCCAGGATGCCTATATGTTTATCCTTTAATATCCACAGGTGTTCCTTTATTTTCTGCAACAAATAAGACTGCTGATGAATATTTATATCCCTGACGCTTTTTAAAAGTTTAAAATCGTAGCCTATCTTCTCGGAAATATGGATAAAGGCATCCAAGTCCTTAGGAAAACATGAACCTCCGTAGCCTATGCCGGCGTTCAAAAAACCGGGACCTATTCGTTTATCCAGGCCCATCCCATAGGCAACCTCAGTCACGTCCGCCCCCACTTTATCGCAGATGCGCGAAACGGCATTGATAAATGAGATCTTGGTAGCCAAAAAGGAATTGGATGCGTGTTTAATGAGTTCCGCTGATTTTATATCCGTGACCACTATATGGCTCTTCAGGGGCTTGTATAACTCAACCAGTAAGTCCCGGGCCAATTTTGACTCAGTCCCGATAACCACCCGGTCAGGATGCATAAAATCG
>JAPLLP010000109.1 GCA_026387515.1 Candidatus Omnitrophota bacterium
ACATTGGCAGGGAATGGAATTCTTCGCTAAAGGATTTCCAAGGGACAGGCTTTAGGTTTGCTCTGGTTTTTCCGGACATGTATGAAGTGGGGATGAGCAATCTAGGCGTGCGTATTCTCTACGGGATATTAAATAATATGCAAGACGTGGCCTGCGAGAGATTTTTTTCTCCGGGTTTGGATCTTGAGAATATATTGCGCCAAAACAAATTGCCGATATTTTCCCTTGAGTCGCATAAGGAATTTAAGGATTTTGATATCATTGGTTTTTCCCTGGGCCATGAATTGACATATACCAATGTTCTGAATCTGCTTGAATTAGGAGGTGTACCTCTTAAGGCGTCTTCGCGTGATAAAAGTTTTCCCCTGGTGATCGGCGGAGGTCCGTGTTGCCTTAATCCCGAACCATTGGCTGATTTTTTTGACCTTTTCCTGATCGGAGAGGCTGAGGATGCAATAGTGGAAATAGTGGATGCCTGGCGGGGTATCAAGGAGAGATTCAAAGATGCCGATTTTACAAAAGCCGATGCCTTACTTGAGCTATCGGTCATACCCGGAGTATACGTTCCTTCGTTGTATGAGGTGGAATACCATGATTCCGGAAGCATAAAAGATTTTAGGCCTAAGTCAGGCGGGGTACCGAAAATAATTAAGAAACGATTTATAAAAGATCTGGAAAACGCGTATTTTCCTAAAGATTGGTTGGTGCCTTATATTCAGATAGCCCATGACCGGATCACCATGGAGATTACCCGCGGTTGTCCGAATAGCTGCCGTTTTTGCCAGGCCCGATCCGGTTATTTTCCCTATCGTATCCGCCGGCCGCAAGGAGTTGTAGATTTGGCCAAGGCCTGTTATAAGGCAAGCGGTTATGAGGAGATAGCCCTGGGGGGGTTATCTGTCAGCGATTATCCGCATATAGCAGAGCTTACCGTTAGCCTGGTTGAATTTTTCAAAGATAAAGGAGTGAGCGTTTCTTTGCCATCCATCAAGCCCAAGGCAATTCTGGGTGAATTATCCGCGCTGATAGCCACTGTTAAAAAAACCGGGCTTACCTTTGCCCCGGAGGCAGCTACTGAGAGATTGCGCAGCTTGATCTCTAAGGATTTTGATATGCAAGATTTTTTCCATACCTTGGAGCAGGCCTTTAAGAGCGGTTATCAACACGTTAAGCTTTATTTTATGATCGGGCTGCCTCAGGAAGAAGATAGAGACCTTGATGCTATCGCGGAATTTTGTTTTACGGTCTCAGGTTTAAAGAAAAATTTTATTGGCGGACCGGCGCAGGTTAATTTGAGCATCAATACCCTTATTCCTAAGCCGCACACGCCGCTGCAATGGTTAAGCATGCCCGGCCTGGAAGGGATAAAGGAGAAACAGCTGTATCTAAGAGAGAGGCTAAAAAAGTCAAGGCGGTTAACTTCAAGTTTTCACAATTACCAGATGAGTTTCCTGGAAGGTGTCTTTTCGCGCGGGGATAGGCGCTTAGGTGAGGTTATTTTTGGCGCATTCAGCAAGGGCGCGCGCTTTGATGCCTGGGGCGATTATTTTAACTTCGCCAGCTGGCAGGAGGCTTTTAAAGATGCGGGGATAGATCCGGATTTTTATCTTAGGGAGCGTTCCACGGATGAGATCCTGCCGTGGGATTTTATAGACACGGGGATTCCCAGGAAGCATCTGGTTGAGGAATTTAATAAACTTATTGAGGGAAAATGAGTTATGAGGTATAATTATTTAAAATGGGTGTTCGCCCTGTGGCGATGCCCGGCGCTAAGCGAACACCTGGCCCAGATAGGCTACCCGGCGCATATTTGAATTGCGCCGGTGTCCCCTCGCGGGGAAATTGGGCCAGTGTTCACTATTGTGAAGGAGGTTAGCTATGCGCAAGAAAACCAAGGATTTTTCTTTGTCTTCCCGCAGCCTCAAGTATAAGCTAAAGATCGGGTTTTACCTCATGTCGATCTTGCCGCTTCTTGTAAGTATATATCTAGCCTCCAATTATATTATCCCGCGTTCTACGGCCAGCCCCGAACTCATTATATTTATGCTTATCAGCGTATTGATCGCCCTGGCGGGTTTTTTCGTCCTGAAGGAGGTCTTTGACCGCATCATAGCTCTTACCGGCAAGGCAAAGATTATCGCCTCCGGGGATATCACCCAAAGAATTGAAGCAGGCGCCATGGATGAGGTAGGAGACTTGGGTGACGCCCTTAATAAGCTTGCCGCGCGCATCCGCAGCAATATGGAGGAACTGAAAGTCTACAGCGAAAAGACCACGGAGATAAATATTGAGATACAAAAACGGGTGCTGGTGCTTTCCAGTCTCATGCAGATAAGTTCGCTGATCTCTCAGGGCAGGAAGCTAGATGAGATAGCCTGGCTCACCGTGGAAAAATCGTTACTCTTGGCAAATTCCGATTGTTCATACCTGTTGTTCAAGGAGGAAGATAGCGACGTTTTCTTCATGAAAATGATCGGTGGCGCTTCTTGTCCAGAGCTTTTGGAGTTAACCGCGGAATCAACGAGGGGCTTGTTTGATAAGGTGATAAGAAACAATAAGGTTTTAATAGTGGATGAAACCAACCAGGCGCTGCGCAAGGATTTTCAGGAAAAATTCAAGTTTAATAATACCTTGGCGCAACCCGTGTTACGTAAAGGTAGGGTTGTTGCCATCTTAGGAGTGGGGAATAATAGGGAGCAATTTTCTTACAAGAAAGACGACACCGACCTCCTGGAAGTGTTTGCTAAACAGGTGGCTATCTCCATTGAAAATGAGTATTTAATACGCAAGGTGGAAAGCCTGGAGATCAGGGATTCTTTGACCGGGCTTTATAATCTTATATTCATCCGTAACCGGCTGGATGAGGAGATCAGGCGCGCAATCGCTTATCACCGGCCTTGTGCTTTTGTGTTTTTGCATATTGATAATTTCCAGGAGTTCCACAGCAGTTTTGGCCTGATGACCACAGAAAACGCCTTAAAAAAAGCCGCTTCTTTGGTTCAGGATTCGGTGACTGAGATTGACCGGGTGGGTAGGATAGGGGATAATGCTTTCGCGGTAATTTTACCGGAAAAGAATAAGCGCCAGGCGCTTGATATAGCGCAACAGATACGCAAGAACCTGGAATTCGGCTTCAGCGAAGAAACCAATCCCGGGAAAAAATTTCTTTTTAGCATCGGCATAAGCGAGAACCCTCTTGATGGAGTGACCGCGGATGAATTGATCGCTAATGCTAAACTGTCTTTGGCATCCCAGTAATATAAAACCATGATTACCAGAAGAATTATTACCAAGCAATTAGGAGAGCTTTTGATTGGACCAGATGGAGCAGGCGCTTGCCATCCAGAAGGAAAAGGGGGGGCTTATCGGAGAGGTATTGGTAGGGTTGGGATTTGTGAAAGAGGAGGATGTAGCCCAGGCTCTCACTACCCAGTACGGTTTTCCTTTTCTGCCCTTAGGTAATTACGAGATCAATCCGGAGGTAATCAGCATCATCCCTTTGCGTGTGGTTAAACAGTACCTGGTCCTGCCTATCGATAAAATCGGCAATAATCTTACGGTAACCATGTCTAATCCGCTTAATGCCCAGGCGATTGAAGATATAGAGATGCTTACCAAGTGTTCGATGCAGACTTTCGTCTCTACCTCATCGGACATCAAGAAAGCAATAGAAAAATACTATAAAGACAAATAACAGGCCATGGCTTCTTTAAAGGATCGACTCACCGATATATTGATCAATAATAAGCTTTTAACCCCCGAACAGCTTGCCCAGGCCCTGGAGGTGCAAAAGCAAAAAGGGGGTAAGCTTAGCGATATTATTATTGATGCAAAGTTTATCAAGCAGGAAGACCTTATCTTGGCCTTAAGCCAGGGGCTGGGCCTGCCTTTGATAGACCTTAAACGCCTTAAAATTGATAGCGAGATCACTAGGCTCATTTCCTCCGATATCGCCCGCCACTATCAGATTATTCCTATTTCAAAAATGGGGGATACCATTACCCTGGCTATGGCCGATCCTTTGAATATATTCGCTATCGACCATGTGGCAAGTCTGACCGGTTACAAGATAAACCCTATTATTTCTTCCCTGCAGGATATCAATCAGGCAGCTGAGTTGGCCTATCCCGATGAAACCGGAGGCATAATTGATGATTTAGTCAAAGAGATGACTTCCGCGTCCATTGAACTGGTAAGAGAAGAGAAAGAGATCGCTCTCAGTGATCAGGAGCTCGACCGTATCAGCCGGCAGGCGCCGGCAATTAAAATTACTAACATGATTGTCGAGGGGGCGGTCAAGAAAAAGGCCTCGGATATACTTATTGAGCCTCAAGAGAAAAGTCTGCGCCTGCGCTTGCGCATCGACGGAGTCCTGGAAGAAGAGTCTGCGCCGCCAAAAAATATGCATCCACCTATAGTCAGCCGGGTCAAGGTTATGTCGAACCTGAACATATCCGAGCACAGACTTCCTCAGGACGGCCGCTTCAAACTCAAGATCTCCGGTAACGAAATAGATTTTCGCGTATCCATCCTTCCTTCGAGTTTCGGGGAAAAAGTGGCTATTCGTATCTTGGATAAATCTCAGGCCACGCTGGATATCGAAAAGCTGGGATTCGGCGAGGCGATAATCTCGGAGCTGAAAAAGGTTTCACTCATGCCGCACGGCATGATCCTTATCTGCGGCCCTACGGGCAGCGGTAAGACCACTACTTTATATTCTATCTTGAAATTTGTAGATAGCCCGGAGAAAAATATAGTTACGGTTGAGGATCCCGTGGAATACCAGCTGGAGGGTATTAATCAGGTTACAGTAAGGACAGACATAGGGTTGACCTTTGGGGGCGCCCTGCGTTCTATATTGCGCCAGGACCCCAACGTAATCATGATCGGAGAGATCCGGGATTATGAGACTGTGGATATCGCTATTAAAAGCGCCTTAACCGGGCATCTGGTGCTTTCTACTCTGCATACTACTACTGCCGCCGGCGCGATCGTGCGCCTGGTTAATATGGGAGTTGAACCCTACTTGATAGACTCTTCATTGATCGCGGTGGTTGCCCAGAGGCTTCTACGCAGGGTCTGCAACTATTGTAAAGAAGAATACAGCTTAAGCCCTGAAATAGCCAGTTCCCTGGTGCTTGCAGCCGGAAAAAAGTTCTTTAGAGGTAAAGGTTGTCCTAATTGCCTTAATAGCGGCTATAACGGCAGGATCGTTATTGCCGAAGTGCTCATTTTGACTCCTAAGGTCAGGGAGCTCATACTTGCCCGGGTCCAGGAGCACATTATAAAACAAGAGGCGCGTAAAGAAGGGATGCGCACTTTAAGAGAGAATGGCCTGGAACTGGTATATCGGGGGATTACTACAATAGAGGAAGTTTTGCGGGTAACCGCTCCGGATGAATAATAGATATGTCAAATCTTAAAGAGAATATAATAGATATATTGATTAAAAGTAAGAAACTCACCCCTGATCAACTGGAAAGTGCCTTGGTCACGCAGAAACAGAAACATCTTTCCTTGCGCAAGGTACTGGTAGAGAGAGGTATTATGTCCGAGGAGGAGATCCTGGCGCTTTTTTCAGAACAGTTGTTTATACCCGCGCTACACCTGGGTAAGTATAAATTTGACCCGGAGATCATCAAGTTAATACCCGAGCACCTGGCTAGGCTTTATAGCATTATTCCCCTATCTGTTATAGGTAAGACTTTAACCGTGGCCATAGCTGACCCGCTTAATATACTTGCCTTAGACGATCTTAAGGTTCTCACCGGTTGTAATATTGATACGGTATTGGGCGCGGAGAGCGATATCATCCGGGCGATTGAAGAGCAGTATCATAAAGGGTCGAAAGATATGCAGCAGGTTTTGGATGAGGAGACTTCCGCGGATTCCCAAAAAGAAGATATTGCCGAGTTGGTGCGGGAAGAAGAGATTGAATTGGGCAGCACCTTAAAGGAAAGCGAGAAGGCGCCGATTATCAAACTGGTTGAGCTGATGTTGGCTCAGGCCTTAAGGGAAAGGGCTTCGGATATACACGTTGAGCCGGAAGAGGATGTTTTACGCATCAGGTATCGTATCGACGGGGTATTGCATGACGTATTTAAGATCCCCAAGACAAAACAGAATGCCGTGCTTGCCAGGCTAAAGATTATCGCAAGTCTGGATATTACCGAAAGCCGCGTGCCTCAGGACGGTAGGTTTAAGGTCAGATTCGAGGGCAGGGAAGTGGATTTTCGAGTCTCTAGCCTCCCTACGACTTTCGGCCAGAAGTTCGTGCTGCGGCTTCTAGACAAGGCCAATCTGTCAATTGGATTAGATAAGCTTGGTTTTTCCCAGCAATCGGCGAAGATATTTAAAGACGCGATTGCCAAGCCCTTTGGTATGATTTTAGTGACCGGCCCTACCGGATCGGGCAAATCTACGACATTGTATTCGGTGCTGAATCAGCTCAATACCCCGGAAAGGAATATTATTACCGTTGAAGATCCGGTAGAATATCAAATAGAAGGGATTACCCAGATACAGGTCAAGCCGGATATAGGGCTTGATTTTGCGTCAGGGCTGCGTTCGCTTTTGCGGCAGAGTCCGGATGTGATCATGGTGGGAGAGATCCGCGATTCCGAGACCGCTGATATCGCGGTAAAGGCAGCCCTTACCGGACAGCTTGTTTTTTCCACCCTGCATACCAACGACGCTATTTCCAGCATTACGCGCCTCATGGATATGGGGGTGGAGCCGTTTTTGGTGGCATCGAGCCTGGTGATGCTCTGCGCCCAGAGGCTCTGCCGGAAATTATGCCTCAAATGCAGAAAACCTATTGAGGTTCCTCGGGATTATCTTGAAGGCATAGGATTTTATAACTCTTTGGGGAAGACAGCTGCAGAAAAGATAACTTTCTATGCGCCTGTAGGATGTAGTTATTGTAATAATACCGGTTTTTATGGTAGAATAGCAATATTAGAAGCGGTGATCATTGATGATTCATTACGCGATATGATCATGAAGAAAACTTCGCTCGATGACATAAAGGCTTATGCAATAGCCCATCGCGGAATGATTGTTTTAAGGGACGATGCTTTTTTAAAGGTCAAGGAAGGCCTCACTACCATTGACGAGGCCCTGCGGGTGACTGCCGAGGAATAATGAACGCCTATCAGTATATCGCTAAAGACAGAAACGGTCGCGCTGTAACCGGCATTATAGAGAGTGGTTCTGAGCCGGAGGCAGTCCAGCTTTTGCATAACAAGAGTTTAGTGGTTATCTCCATTAAGGAGTCTAAAAAGATAGTGACGGCTAAGGGTCAGGGGGGCAGGGTAAGGCTGGAAGACCTGGTGGTCTTTTCCCGCCAATTAGCTACTTTGGTAGACGCGGGGATTCCTTTAGTGCAATCATTAGGTATTTTGGGCGAACAGGTTGAAAATAAAACCTTAAAAAGAGCGGTGATTCTCATCCGTCAGGATATCGAAGGAGGGATGAGTTTTTGCGATGCCCTGTCAAAGCATCCGAAGATTTTTTCTGAATTTTATGTCAATATGTGCCGTTCGGGAGAAGCCTCGGGTATGCTGGATGAGATCCTGGATAGGCTCGCTACGTATCTGGAGAAGACCGCTTCGCTTAACCGTAAGGTAGCCTCGAGCCTGGTGTATCCGGCGGTGGTGGTGAGCATGGCGATAATCATTACCGGGATATTGCTGTTGAAGGTGGTGCCTACTTTTAAAAGCATCTTTGATGTTTTAGGCGGAGAGCTGCCTTTGCCTACCCGTATCCTTATCGGGGTAAGTGATATTTTGCGGCAGGCTTTTGTATTCATAGTGGTTTTTGTGGGATTTGCCGTTTTTTCTTTTAAAAAATACATAGATACCCCTAAAGGCCGGTATAATTTTGATTCCATGAAATTAAAGATTTTTATCTTGGGCGACCTTTTGCGCAAGGTGGCAGTGGCTAAATTTTCGCGCACCTTTTCCACTTTGATAAAAAGCGGGGTTACGGCACTGGCGGCTTTAGAGATTGTGGCTAAGACTTCCGGTAATAAAGTTATTGAAGAGGCGGTTTTGTCCAGCCGTACCGCAGTCCGGGAAGGCGAGGCTATTTCGCAGCCGCTGGCAAAAAGCGGGGTATTTCCGCCAATGGTTTGTCGGATGATCGGAGTAGGAGAGACTACCGGCCAGCTGGAAAAGATGCTTTCTAAAATTGCCGATTTTTATGATGATGAAGTGGATGCTTCGGTAGCGGGATTGACCAGCATGATCGAACCGGTGGTTATCGCATTCTTGGGTATTGTCATTGGGAGTATCGTTATTTCCCTGTTCCTGCCGATATTGAAGATTACCCAGCTGATCTCGCATTAGACAGTAGTCTACACACCTCGCCCAATCGGAAGGGCGAGTGTGCACTTTCTGTGCTACCGGCCAATCCGCCGCAGCAAGCGGCGCACCAATCCATCCGATAGGATTGGGTACCATATGGCGGGGCGTTAGGTATTCTTTCAGGCATAGTAACTAGCTTAAAATACAAAGGCTTGCGTTGTTAAAAAAATATTATAAAAAAAACTTGACAAAAATGAATAATAATGTACAATTAGTACTCCCTAAGAGAAAATGGGGGATTACAAACTTATTGTGAGAACAATAATAAATAGCATTGACAAATTAGAGCAGTAGAGTAAAACCGACTTTAAGGCGCTAAATAAATTTTGAGGCGTCCCGG
>JAPLLP010000315.1:0-3634 GCA_026387515.1 Candidatus Omnitrophota bacterium
TGGGCGATAAAGTATTGGCGGTCACCGCCGTCTCTGCGACATATCCGAGCTCGGAGCTTATCCTTGCCAGAAAAACCGCCGGTAAGTTGGGCGCCAGGCACAGGGTAATCAAGACTAATGAATTTGCCGATAAAAAGTTTACCGCTAACCCGGTTAATCGCTGTTATTATTGTAAGAATGAGCTTTTCAAAAAGCTAAAAAAGATCGCTAGACGCGAAAAATTACGTTTTGTTATTGACGCCAGCAACTTTTCGGATAGAAAAGATTTTCGGCCGGGCGCCCGGGCCAAGACGGAGTTAGGGATTCGTTCTCCGTTAGAAGAAGCCGGTTTTACCAAACAGGATATCCGTCGGGAGAGCAGGGTTTTGGGGCTCTCTACCTGGGATAAGCCGGCGCAGGCCTGCCTTGCCTCGAGGGTCCCTTACGGCACGAAGTTGTTACCGGAGGCGTTGGCGCGTATAAATAAGGCCGAGGATTATCTAAAAAGGATAGGTTTTAAACAATCGCGGCTGAGGCATCACAATGGTTTCTGCCGGATAGAAGTCTTGAAAAAAGACATACCTCAACTTATACGCAAACGGAATTTGCTAGTAGGAAAATTGAAAAAATTAGGTTATAATTATATCACTGTGGACCTGGAAGGTTATCGTACAGGGAGTATGAACGAGGTGATAAAATGAGACAGGTATATTTAGATTACGCGGCTACCGCGCCTTGCGACCCGGAGGTCATAAAGGCGATGGAACCCTATTTTTTTCAGAAATTCGGGAATCCCTCAAGCATCCATGCCTTTGGCCAGGAGGCAAAAAAAGCCATAGAAGATGCGCGCCAGACACTGGCTGATTTTCTGGGGGCCAGGCCCGAAGAGATAATTTTTACCTCCGGGGGCACGGAATCCGATAATACCGCTATTACAGGCATAGCGTTTGCCTTGCAGGCCAAAGGTAATCATATTATCACTTCTGCCATTGAGCATCACGCGGTAAGCGAGACCTGCAAGATTCTGGAAAAAAAGGGCTTTCGGGTAAGTACGGTTGGCGTGGACAAATATGGCCTGGTTGACCTCGAAGGTATCAAGAAAGCAATCACCGACAAAACCATACTCATTTCTATTATGCACGCTAATAACGAGATCGGCACGATCCAGCCCATTGCCGATATCGGCAAAATAGCAAAGTCCAAAGGAATATATTTTCATACTGACGCGGTGCAGACTGTCGGCCACATCCCCGTAAACGTAGATGAATTGAACATAGATTTATTATCCTTGTCCGCGCATAAATTTTACGGGCCAAAAGGGGTGGGGGCCCTGTATATAAGAAAAGGCACCCGCATGGAGAGATTCTTGCACGGCGGAGACCAGGAGAGGGGGAGGCGCGCGTCAACCCAGAATACCACCGGAATAGTGGGGTTGGGCAAGGCCGTTGAATTATGTAAAAGGAATATGCAGGAAGAAATGAAGTTTCAACTTGGTTTACGCGACCGCATGATCAAAGAAATAATCGCCAAGATCCCCGATACCATACTTAACGGGCATCCCGTCAAACGCTTGCCTAATAACGCCAACTTCTCCATAAAATACATTGAGGGAGAATCTATTCTTTTATCCCTGGATATGCTGGGTATTGCCGCATCCACCGGCTCTGCCTGCACCTCAAGCTCCCTTGAGCCGTCTCATGTGCTTTTGGCCATTGGCTTAAAACATGAAGTTGCCCATGGCAGCTTGCGCCTGACACTGGGGAGATGGAGCAAGGATGAGGATATCGATTATTTATTGGAACACCTGCCTAAGGTGGTTGAGAACCTGCGCGCCATGTCCCCCCTATATGATAAGAAATAATCATGCATGAGAGGATCCTCGATTTCTTAAAATCGAAAAAAGAGTATGTCTCTGGTGAGGAGCTGAGTGTCTTACTTAAGGTCTCCCGTCAGGCGTTATGGAAACATATCCAGCAATTAAAGGATGCCGGTTATGATATTGTGGCCGTGCCGCATCTGGGATATCGGTTGATTAATTCCCCGGACCGTCTATTTCCCGTAGAGATAAAAAATCAACTACATACAAAATACATCGCCAGAAACATCCATTATCTGGAATCAGTTTCTTCTACTATGGATATCGCCGAAGAGCTGGCAATAAAAGGCGCTCCCGATGGCACGGTAGTCATAGCTGAATCCCAGACTAAGGGTAGGGGCAGGATGGCTCGCACTTGGCATTCGCCCAAATATAAAGGTATATATTTATCCTTGATCTTAAGGCCGAAGATCTTGCCCGGAGCGACTCCGGTGCTTACGCTTCTTTGCGCGGTAAGTATCTGCGAGGCAATTGATGCTGCTTGCGCTCTCCAGGTGAGGATTAAATGGCCTAATGATATACTACTGCAACATAAAAAAGTCGGCGGCATACTTACAGAGTTAAATGCCGAGATGGATAGTACGCGTTTCGTGATCATCGGCATCGGCCTGAACGTAAATAACGATAAGAATAGCCTTATCCCGGGCGCGACCTCTTTAAGGGAGCATAATAAGGAAGAGCTAAACCGCGTACAATT
Organism: Candidatus Omnitrophota bacterium; assembly: GCA_026387515.1. Next base: position 2,553 of record JAPLLP010000315.1, read on the forward strand.
GCTCCAGGAAATATTGCGCCGTATCGAATCAAACTACCTTAAATTTCAACAGGAAGGCGCGCCTCCCATAATTCAGAAGTGGAAGGCGTACAACATCACCCTGGGCAAGAGGATAAAGCTTTTGCATCAAAACGAACACCTCGAAGGGATGGCCGTTGATATTGATAAAGACGGAGGTCTGCTTCTACGTAACGATGCCGGCCTCACCCAGAAGGTTACTTCCGGAGACATAGTCCACTGCCGCTAACCCCGCAGGGGTTATCCCGCCAATATTTTCCTTGCAATAGTTAACCTAATTCATTAAAATAGTTGACAAATGGATAAAACAGAGATACTAAAGCTTTTGGATTTGCCGCTTAAGGAATTGATCTTTTTGGCTGACCGCGCTCGCAGGGATGAGGTGGGTAATAATCTTGAACTCTGCAGTATTATGAATGCCAAGAGCGGCCTTTGCGCGGAAGACTGCAAATTCTGCGCCCAGGCAAGCCGTCATGCTACCGGCATAAACTCCTATCCTTTAAAAAGCAAAAGGGAGATGTTGGAGGCGGCCAGGCGCGCCAAGGATATCGGCGCAGAGCGGTTTGATATTGTTACTAGCGGTGACCGTCTATCCAAAGATGAATTAAAGGTTATTTGCGAGGCTATTTTTGAGATCACAACCAGCCTCAAGATCAAGATGTGCGCTTCCTTGGGCTCGTTGGAGGAAGAGGATTTCCTGCTTCTTAAAGAGGCGGGTTTAAGCCGCTATCACCACAATCTCGAGACCTCAGAGAGATTTTTCCCTAAAATTATCACCACTCATACTTTTAAAGAGCGCGTTTCAACCATCAGGGCCGCAAAAAAAGTTAACCTCCAGGTTTGTAGTGGCGGGATAATCGGAATGGGGGAGACTATGCATGACAGGATAGAGCTGGCCCTTTGCTTAAAAGAATTAAACGTAGATTCGGTACCTATCAATATACTGGTACCCATAAAGGGAACGCCGCTTGAGAGGCAAGAAGCGCTTTCTGTCAAAGAGGCGCTGGCCACGATCGCGTTATTCCGCATCATCCTAAAAGATAAGATCGTTAAGGTTGCCGCGG
>JAPLLP010000315.1:3665-9355 GCA_026387515.1 Candidatus Omnitrophota bacterium
GCCGCGGGGAGGGAGACGTTTTTTGGCGAGCTTCAGATTTCTGCTTTTAAGGCAGGTGCCAATGGTATGCTTATTGGCGGATATCTCACCATAAAAGGGCATGCGTTGGAACGGGACCGTAATTTGATCAAAGAGATAGAAAAGGCATGGAGCAAATAAAAGAGTTTCTTTTAGAGAAGAAACAAGCCGGTTTATTGCGCGCCTTAAAGCCTGTCAGCGCACGCCACGGCGTGGAAATACGCCTGGAAGACAGAGATTATATTGATTTTTCCTCTAACGATTATTTGGGGCTTGCCGGTCATCCCAGGCTTGTTGAGGCCTCAAAAAAAGCATTGCAGGAATTCGGTACCGCCAGTTCTGCCTCACGGCTTTTAAGCGGCGACCTGGCCATCCACCACCAATTAGAAGAGGCAGTAGCGCGCTTCAAGAATAAGGAATCGGCCTTAGTATTTAATTCCGGGTATCAGGCGAATATCGGTATCATCAGCGCCCTTTACGGTAAGGGCGACTGTATATTTTCTGACCGTTTGAATCATGCCAGCATTATTGACGGCATAATGTTCTCGGGAGCACGATTTTTGCGCTTTAAGCATAATGATATGGAGCAGCTGGAGGGATTGCTTAAAAAGGAGCGCAAGGGTTACAAGCGGGGTTTGATTATCACCGAGACTATATTTAGTATGGATGGAGACCGTTGCCCGTTAAAAGAGTTAGTGGCCTTAAAAAGGGAATATGATTGTCAGCTTATGGTAGACGAGGCGCATGCCACTGGCATATTTGGCGAAAATGGCAGCGGCCTTGTTGAGGAAGAAGGGGTTTCCGGGCAGGTAGATCTTATCATGGGGACCTTTAGTAAGGCCATGGGAGGTTTTGGGGCATATCTGGCTAGTTCCCAAGAGGTGGTTGAGTATTTGATAAATACCTCTAGGAGTTTCATATATTCTACGGCTTTACCCCCGGCGGTAATCGCCTGTAATATAGAGGCAATCAAATTGATCAAGGATGAGCCATTTCGCCGCAAGGGGCTTCTTGAGTCAGCGCGATATTTTCGCCAGGCATTAAACGAGAAAGCCTTGCGGGTAAAAGGAGATTCGCAGATCGTCCCTTTAATAATCGGCGACAATATTAAAACGGTTGAGGCAGCGCGCAAATTGCAGGAAAAGGGTTTCTGGGTTTTACCTATCAGGCCGCCGACTGTCCCCCAAGGGCAGGCCCGCCTGCGATTCTCTCTAAGCTATAATCACGGCAGAGAAGTTCTGGACCGGCTAATAGAGGCCCTATGATGGAAATTAAATATGTTGAGAGGGGGCATAAGGAAGATCTGGTATTGATCCCCGGATGGGCCACGGATTTCAGGGTCTTTGGACTCCTTGATTTACCCTATAATTACTTGTTTCCGGTTAATTTTTATCCTTTCAACTTTGCCCAAGAGTTCTGCGGAGCCCTGGGAAAAGGACATTCAAAGAAGTTATCGATTTTGGGCTGGTCAATGGGAGGGTTCCTGGCCGCAGATTTTTGTCAGCAATACCCTGGCAAGGTTAATGAGTTGATCATGCTGGCAGTGCGCAAAAAATACGACAGGAAAATTTTACGCGAAATAAACATTAAGCTGGCCAAGAATAAAAACGCCTGGCTCTATAAATTCTACCAGGATTTTTTCGCCAAGGAAGAGGTTCAAGGGTTTTCCTGGTTTAAGAGAGAACTGTTCAGAGACTACGCAGAATCAATTGCTTCGGAGGATTTAGCGATAGGATTGGAATATCTTTCCCATGCTCAACTCGATACAGATGCGCTTTTAGGTGTAAATAAGATAAGGATTTTCCACGGCGCAGAGGATCTAATTGCGCCTTTGGCTGAAGGGGAAGCACTCAAATCTTATCTTCCGCAGGCAACATTTTTCCGCCTGGAAGGCGCAGGCCATGCCTGTTTCTTTAACCCCGCGTTTAAAGCAAGTTTTTCCCATGAATAAACAAGTAATACTTAATAATTTCTCTAGATACGCCTATCTTTATGATGATTATGCGGGCATACAACAGCAGGCGGCGGAAGACCTTGCGGATTGGATGGAGGCAAAAGGCCTAAGGCGCATACTTGAGATAGGTTGCGGCACGGGTAACTTCACCCGTCTTTTAAGGAATAAATATAAGAATTCCGATATCCATGCCCTGGATATATCGGAAAAGATGATTGAAGTAGCTAAAGAAAAGCTGGGTGATGAAAGGATAGAATTTTTGGTTGAGGATGGCGAGAGTGTTGTTCTTTCTGATAAATTCGATCTTATTACTTCCAACGCCTGTTTTCAATGGTTCGGTGATTTTGAGAAGGCTATCGCAATGTATAGAGGTATGTTAGTCCCGGGAGGGCGGGTTTTATTTTCTATATTTGGCCCACGAACATTTATAGAGTTAAATAGCGCTTTAGCGCAATACTCAAAAGATAAGATGGTTTCCGCCGCCGGATTTTTGCCCCAAGAAAAAATCGAGGCAATAGTGAAGAGGAATTTCCGGGAAGCCCAGGTGCGCGAAGTGATATATCAGGAAACTTTTTCCAGCCTGGCAGATTTGTTGCGCAAGATAAAATATACCGGAATCCGTGGCCGGGCATTTAACGGCTGGGGCTTATGGAGCGTGGGAAAATTAAAGGCTATCGAGAGGGCCTACCTCGACAAGCATAAACAGATTAAAGCTACTTACCAGGTTTTCTTTTGTAAAGGAGTGAAGGGTTGAGAGGTATATTTATAACCGGGACAGACACCGGTGTGGGCAAGACTATAATTACCGGGTTTCTGGCAAGATACATTCTTGAAAAAGGTTACAGTGTTATCACCCAAAAATGGATTCAGACCGGTTATTCCTCGGATATTAAGAAGCACCTTGAGCTGATGGGAATAGATAAGCGTTATGTCGAAGATTATCTTGACCTGGTTTGTCCTTATAATTTAAAATTCCCCGCGTCTGCGCACCTGGCAAGCAGGATGGAACATAAAAATATACGGGAAGATAAGATCACCGGGAGTTTTAAGGCATTATCGCGCAGGTTTGCTTTTGTGCTGGTGGAAGGCCTGGGGGGAGTGGCAGTGCCTTTTAATAAAAAAAGGCTGGTTATAGATTTAGCCAGGGAATTGCGGCTGTCCGTATTGGTAGTAGCCGGGAATAAGCTGGGCGCAATCAATCATACCTTGTTGACTATCGAATACTTACGGATGAGAAAGATAAAGGTTCTGGGGATTATATTTAATAATACCAAGAAAGAAGACAAAAGGATTCTTGAGGATAATCCGCGTATTGTAAAAGAGTTGAGCAAAGAAAAGATATTAGGTATACTGCCCTGGGTGGATGATGTTGATAGGGCATATAGATGTTTTCTTCCGATAGGGAATAATATTTTAAAGAGGATGCGCCATGAACCAATGGCTTAAAAAAGACCGGCAATATATATGGCATCCTTATACCCAGATGCAGGATTGCCGTAAATCTCCTCCCATTCTTATTGAAAAAGCTAAGGGTATCAAGCTTTTTGATGCAAGCGGTAAGTGGTATTATGATACTATCTCCAGTTGGTGGTGTAATGTCCACGGCCATAATCACTCCATAATAAAGAAGGCGATCAAGAATCAACTTGATTTGTTGGAACACGTGTTATTTGCCGGCATTACGCATCGTCCGGCGATACGACTGGCAGAAAAGCTTATCTCTTTGGCTCCCGGTAAATTATCCAAAATATTTTTTTCGGATAACGGTTCAACTTCCGTAGAAATAGCGCTTAAACTGTCTTTTCAATACTGGCGTAATACAGGTATAACCTCAAGGACTAAGTTCGTCTCTTTGGATTATGGCTATCACGGAGATACTGTCGGCGCGATGAGTGTAAGCGGAGTTGATCTATTTAATAAGGTCTTTGATCCGTTGTTTTTCCCTGGTTACAAGGTGCCCACTCCTTATTGTTATCGTTGCCCGATGGGCAAGAGCCGGGATTCTTGCGTCATTGATTGCATTATGCCTTTAGAAAAATTGTTAGGGCAAAAATCGCGGGAGATCTGCGGCATGATCTTGGAGCCTATGGTATTAGGTTCAGGTGGCATGATCGTTTATCCTAAAGAGTATCTGGAGAAGGCGGCTTCCCTGTGTAAAAGGGCCAATGTGCATTTCATACTTGATGAGGTAGCTACGGGTTTTGGCCGCACCGGGAAAATGTTTGCCTGCGAACACGCCGGGAATATCAAGCCGGATTTTTTATGTCTTTCTAAAGGCATTACCGCCGGATACCTGCCCTTTGGCGCGACCCTGACTACGGATAAAGTCTATCGTGCCTTTTGCGACAGCCGCGACAGAAATAAGACTTTTTACCACGGGCATACCTATACCGCTAATCCTGTTTCCTGCGCAGCCGGCCTGGGGAGCTTACAGGTTTTTGAACAAGAGGGGGTGTTGGAACATGTCCGGAGTATCGCGCCATATTTCAATAGCAGGCTGCAGGAATTTAAGTGCCTTTCCTTAGTGGGAGATGTGCGATGCCTTGGTTTAATCGGAGCCCTGGAATTGGTTGAAGATAGAAAGACAAAAAAGGTGCCGGACCCGAAGAGAAAGCTGGGCTACAGGATCTATGAACAGGGGTTAAAAGAGGGGCTTTTATTAAGGCCGTTAGGTAATATTACCTATTTTTTTCTCCCTCTTTGCGTAAAGAAGCATCAGCTCCAGGACATTCTTAAAAAGAGTTATGGGATAATTAAGGCTCAAGGGAAATAATCCATGAAAAGAGAGCGCGTAGTAGTGGCGATGAGCGGAGGAGTTGATTCTTCTGTAGCCGCTGCCCTATTGCAACAAGAAGGGTATGAGGTTATCGGCATGACTATGTGTTTTAATCTGCCGGATTCTAAAACTAAACGGCCGGGCTGCTGCGGCATTCAGGGTATAGAGGATGCCAGGCGGGTAGCTCATGCGCTAGGTATAAGGCACTATGTTTTAAATATGCAAAAGCCCTTGCGGGAATATGTGATCGAGGATTTTTGCCAGGAGTACCTGCGTGGCAGGACCCCTAATCCTTGCGTGAGGTGCAACCAATACTTAAAATTCGATGTCCTCTTAAAAAAGGCCCTATCTCAGGGGGCTAGGTTTCTTGCTACCGGCCATTACGCGCGCATAGCCAAAAAAGGAAACAGTTATTTGTTGAAAAAAGCCAAAGATAAAAATAAGGATCAGTCTTATTTTTTATACCGCTTAGGCCAAAGGCAGCTTAGGTCTATACTTTTCCCTTTGGGTAACTATACTAAAATGGAGGTCAGGGGTTTTGCCAGAAAATTCGACTTGCCAACGGCAGATAAACCAGGGAGTCAGGAGATATGTTTTGTGCCCGGCATGGATTACCGGCGTTTCCTGGAAGAGAATGTGCGTGATTTCAAACAAAGAATTAGGCCCGGGCCTATTGTGAATTCAGAAGGCAGGATAATCGGTCATCATAAGGGAATTGCTTTTTACACCATTGGCCAGCGCGAAGGATTGGGGATTGCTATGGGTGTACCGATATATATTACCAAGATAGACCCTAAGAATAACAGTATTATGATCGGCACAAAGGAAGAGGCCTTGGGAAGAAATTTTCTGGTTGAGGATGTCCACTTTGTGGCCAACCCCATCAAAAAGAAAATTGCCCTAAGGGTGAAGATAAGGTATAATCACAAAGAAGCGTTTGCC
>JAPLLP010000247.1:0-4970 GCA_026387515.1 Candidatus Omnitrophota bacterium
CGCGGAGCTTCCATAGTGAAAAATCTTATGGATATGGAAGAGGAGCTTAGTCAGCTTTCCTTTGCCGATAGGCTGGTTACCTTGCTGAGAAGCCTGGGGCCGGTAGGGACAAAAATCGGGCAGGTCCTTTCAGAAAACCAGCAGATTATTCCCAGCAACGCCTTACGCTCAAAGCTCGCCTCGCTCAAAGACCGCGCCGCCGAAATCAGCAAAATGGCCATCATTGAATCCCTGCTTGCCGCAGGATACTCTTTGGAATCTTTTAGTATCGGAGAAATGCTGGGCTCCGCATCCATAAAACAGGTTCATCGTGGTAAATTGCGGTTACCCGACGGAACAATAATTAATGTTGTATTCAAGGTAGTCAAGCCTAATCTTAACCGGACGGTGAGCGAAGACCTCCTGGTGTTTCAGGCGGTTTTGGCATATCTAAATAAAGAAAAAGGCAGGGACCTCGGAGAACTGTATAAATCGGTGAAGAAGATGCTGGATGAAGAAACGGACCTGGCCAATGAGGGCCGCAATGCCGAGGAACTTAACCGTGTAATAGAGGCCTATTATGCCGATAATCCGGGTTTGGCCGAAAAAAGAGGGCACTTGCGTATCAAAACTCCGCATATTATACGCGTACCCGGCACCGACAATACATTTGTAATGGTAGAAGAGGAGGTCCAGGGATTAAGCTGCACAGAGCTTATGGAGGGTAGCTCTACGCTCAGGCGCAACCTGCCTGAGCTCAGGCAGCAAATCCGCAGGCATCTTTTATATCAGATATTCACTAAAGGCGTCTTCCATGCCGACCCGCACGGCAGCAACATCATGGTTTCCGCGGATGCAATATACTTGATAGATACCGGTTTGATCGGACGTTTCACCGACGCGCGCCAGATGCAGGCAGTTAAGGGACTAGTTAAAGGCATACTCCTTGAAGACAGCAGCCGGGTTATTGGCAGTATTGAAGAATTTCTTGCCACCTTTGGCGAGAGCCTGCCTGAACGCCAGAAGGCCAAGCTTGAGATGGAGGCAGTTTTTAAAAAACACTCCGGTAATATCTCGGCCATTCTCAACGAAACAGGCGCGCTGGTTTTGAAAAACGCAAGCCAAAATTCCAGGGATCCTTTTGGAAAATTCATCAAGGCGTTTTCCCAGTCCCTATGGCTTTTCCCGATTAATCTGGCGGAAGGAAGGTTAGTCTTAGATGACCTTGCCCAAGCAACCGAGATGTCATCATCCGAGAAGACAAAGATAATGTCTAGATATCTGCGGGCATGGACCGGAACCGCCGTGTCTGGTTCTTGGAGCAAGGTTTCCGCGGCAATCCGCGGCGCTGTAACAAGGACAGGTGATTTACGCGAGCAGCTGCGCAAAAGGCGCCTGCTTCAAGAGGCGCAAAAAGATGTAGGTAAAGCAGAAACTCGGCCCGAAAAAACTCCCTTACGCATTAATCCGGCTAAGGGGCCTGCGCGCAGAGCGCAGAGTTCTCTCCGGGATAAGCCTAAACCCTTTGATAAAATCGTCAAGATTAGTGCAAGGGTATCCGAGAACGACAGAGGAATAATTTATATTTATGAAATGGGCCCTCCGGAAATTAACGAGAGTGTTTTTCAAGAAGTACAAGGCGTTTATCCGGAGGTTGCGCCAGAACGGCTGCGAGAAGTGATCGAGGTATTTACAAAGATAGACGCCCTTATCCAGCTTGACCCCCATTTTAAATTAGACGATAGCTGGACGGCAGGCCATTTCGGATACCCGCTTCTTTCTGCGCAGGACCGTACAGAATTAGGAATATTCTCTGCCTTTGAAAAATTAGGGCTTAACCTGCAGTGGATTATTGTTCGCACGCTCACCAACAGGTATTTACGCCAAAAATATTCTCTTGATTATTTTGGGTTTGGGACATCTGCCTTGACCTGTCTTGCCGACAAAATCACTGACTATTATCTGGCAATGCTTGATGCGCGCGATTTCGATAGGCCGATAGAACTAAGAGTTTTGAGCTTATTATTCCCGCCTTAACTGTGCAGCCTCCGCAAGAGGTAGCGCTAGAACCCATGCAGGCTAAAGAAGTGCCGGATTTTGTCTTTGACAGCGATTTCCGCGAGCAGCTCAAGAACTCCGATATTACCCAGGTAGATATCAGCAGCAATTCATTCACTGATTATGTAGTAAATGTGCCTTTTATTGCCACAAGAAAAAGTTATTTTGCCCCGGGCGCAATTGAAGTCATTGCCTACGATCTGCAGCGCGGCCTGCGCGTAAAGATGTTTTTTTCAGATGCCGAGTTCAATGATTTTATTTCTTCGGCAAAGCCGCCCCAAAAATTCGAGGTAGAGAGATATCGGGTGACTCCCGCCGCATCGCCGCCCACCTCCGGCGCGCTTAAGAATATCGTGGATGGGTTTGAGACGCTGGATATAGCTGAGCAAAAGATGCTTCTTGACTATGCGGCAGCTAAGATGGAAGAAGTAGGGTCTTCGCAGCAGCAGCTTGCGGGCAAGACACGAGTATTAATTGAATATGAAAATCAAGATAGCGCGGGTGTCTTATTCCAGGGTAAAGGCATTGCCGGAGCTTTTAATCTCCTGTCCGCGGACGCCAGAACAGTATATATATTCGTAAACAAGGCTTTGAATAGTGAAGATAGGGCCTTTGCCGTAAAGCACGAGGAGCTTGAGGTTGAGTGGAAAGAGCGGCTTAAGGGAAGGACCAGCCAGGAATTATCCGGTTTTACTATAGAACAGGCAGCGCATATCCTGGCTTGGGGAGAGCAGATAAACGCTTTTGAGCAAGCAGCGATAAATACCCCGCAGGCTAGATTTGTCAAGTTCCAGATCGATGCCATAAACGATGTAAAAATATTAGAAAGATTATTGGCAGAAGGCCAGCGTATACAGCATCAACAATTAAGAGAAGCTGCTTTTCGCGGCAGGATTACAGGTATCGAGTCCAGGCCGGAAATCAGCCTTGACAAAATCGCCGCCTTTGAAACGTCAGTGCAGGATTACATAAAACAAAAAATTAATACATTACATGGTAGAGAAGAACCGAGAAAGTCCCCAAAGGACTTTTCCCTGCCAGAAGTTAAAGAAGATGCGCGCCTAAGAGAACGCCTTGCTTCGGTATACTCTACCTCGCGGAGCTTGGTGATTATGGATAATCCGGATGCCGTAGATCAGGCCTTAAGCCTGGAAGCAAAGAAAAGAAATGTACGCTACCTGCGGTTAACTTTAAATGACCAAAAGGATTTAGACCGGGTAATGAGCCGCCTGAAAGTCAGTGATGGTAAACATGAAATACTGCCCGGGATATTACCGGAGATTATCCAGAATGGCGGGATACTCTTTATAGATTATCGCGGCTCAAAACCCCAACTCATTGAACAATTTAATTCTCTCTTTGATAAAGAGCCGTATTTTGGCAATCTGAAAGCCTCTCCTGATTTAATCATCGCAGGCGCGATTAGCGAAGAACAATACCTGAATTCAGATTCCACCTTCCGTTCCCGATTTAAGGCCACAATTTCTTTAACCGATGGGGATAGTCCCGGTTATCAGGATTTAGCTGCTTATATAAAAGAGGCGCCGGCAGGCACAGAGGGAATAGAAATAGATCTATTCGGCTCTCCGAATTTTGAAGATGAGCTTTTAGGCAGGTATTACTTAGATGAGGCTGGCAACATTCAGGTCAAAGATGGCTCGTTTATTCAGGCCATTCGCCAGGCCCGGCCGCTGATTATTAAAGGCGACAACTGGGGGAATCCGTCATTCCTGTTTTTTATACGGCAGGTTCTGCTGCACCGTAAGGTTGAGTTCAATGGAGAAACCTTAGATCTGCCAGAAGGATTTACCATTTTTCGCGCAGCAAGCAATTACCGGGCAGGGGTTACGCTGAAGAGAATCATTTCACCTATAGAGCAGAGCTTACAAGAGGAACCGCTTTGGCTGATTAACCCGCAGACGCAAGACATGCTTTTTTCCCGCACCCATGTTACTGCAGAAGGAAAATTGGCGCAGCTTCCCGGAATTTTAGAAAGGCAGAAAGTGCGCCTGCGCATAACGGATAAACTTGCTGATTGGGTGTGGCATATGATTATGCATGCAAAAGCCGAAATAGAAATAGAGGTAACCGCAGATACCTATGTCCCGGCAATTTATCTTCCGCACAAATCCGAAGAGGCAAAGAGATTTTTCCCTGCTCGGCAGATTATTCCCTGGGAGGAGGCCAAAGACAGGAAGGTAGTTTTGGTGGAAGGGGAGGATTTAAGTTTTATCCGGCAGCGCATTTACGATGACCTGCAGCAAGAGCTAGTTTTTTATCCGGCAACTACTGAAACCACCCCTAGCCAGCTCATTGCCGGAATACATATCCAGACGCAAGAAAACCATGAGCGCGTTTTTAACTCTCAAGCCAAGGGGGTAATTACCGCTTTGCGCCAGGGTAAAACCGTTATTCTAGAGGGCCTGGAGGAAAATCCAGCCTTATTAGCCGAGTTTTCTTCCGCGCTTTGTAAAACCCCTTATCTTATGGAAAACGGCCAGCGTTTAGATCTAGACACTCTGCCTGGAAAATTGATTATTACCTGCCGTTCCCAACAGGCCTACGCAGTTTATGCGCAAAATTATGTACAGATGCCCCCAGAAGACAGGATGATGGCGTTGTTGTTGAAGAAATTATTTACCCAGAAATTTAACGACCAAGATTTTGAAAAGATAATGCGCTTAAGGAAGATCTTCCGGAATATCCCCGCTCCCAGCATTGTTGGTTTATATTCGGCGCCAGTGAATCTCTCCTTTGACCGGATGGTGATGCTCTATCAGCATCATAATGGCTGGTTGCAGGCATTTGAGGATGTGGTGGTTGCTGCGTATGCCGGGTCGCCAGAGGTAGCGGCATTCATCCGTACCATGGTGCGGCTGGTATTCGGTATAGAAGAGGAAGGCCATAAGCCGCGGACTGTTTACGGCAGAAAA
>JAPLLP010000247.1:5038-6002 GCA_026387515.1 Candidatus Omnitrophota bacterium
GAGCTGCCTGGGATGAATGTTTCTGGCAGTTGGCCGACACCTTGAGCCTGGATTTGTTACGGGCGGCAAACATCGGGGAAGATTATGCCCAGCCGCAGAAAAAAGAAGTTTTTAAGATAATTCAGCAGGCCCTAGTAACCCAGAAGCGCGGTAAAGATGAGCAAGAGCGGCAGCAGTTTTATGAACATAAGTTTCGTACCAAAGCGGCAGAGACAGTTAATCCTGCCCAGATAGATTTGGATGTGCGCGCGGGAGAAGAAAACTGGCAACAGCGTAAGGAGCGTATTATGCGCCTATTGAAAGATTATCCTGCGGTTTTCTTCCGCGGCTCTCCGGGAACCGGAAAAAGTTTTCTTGCCGAAGGAATAGCCGCGGAGTTAGGATTTGCCCCGGAAGATATTATTGGGCCGGTGACCGTAGGTTTAGATGCGCAAGAGTCAAACGTGGTGGGTAAAGTTGCTTATCTGGAAAGTAGCGGTACCCAGTGGGAAGATGAGGCCATTGGCAGGTGGGTTCCTGAATCTTCAAGCCTGGAAGCGGCAACCCAGCGTAAGCCGCGGCTGTTCATCGTTGATGAAGCCAACCTGACTAAGCCCGGATTCTGGAATTTCTTGCGGGCATTTTTTAACCTAGAGAGTAGCCAGAGGTATGTCTGGGTGAATGGGGAAAGAAGGTGGTTTGCGCCGGGAGACAGAATTATTTTTACCGGTAATCAGGAGACTCTTGCCGGAAGACAATTTATTAAACTCATTCAGGATTCCGTGGTTACAGTGGATTTTCCCAAGTTTGAAACAGAGTTTTTACGTGAGCGGCTCAATGAATATGTGCATGCGAACAAAAGCAGGAAGCCCGAGCTGGTAGAGTTTATCCTGCAAATACACCAGACCTTTAGCGAAATTAACTCATTGATTGATTTCTCCCTACGCGATATTCAGGAATTTTCCGCCCGCATTAATTCCTTTAC
>JAPLLP010000240.1 GCA_026387515.1 Candidatus Omnitrophota bacterium
AACGCTGGCCAGGAGGCCTGTTAACGAATTTTGCTACCGTGAAAAAGAGCATAAACCGCCTCAAAGAAATAGAGAAGATGAAAGAGGACGGCACTATTAACAGGTTTACCAAGAAAGAGATCTCGCGCCTGGATAAGGAATTAGGAAAGCTAAAGAAGAACTTTTCCGGTATCGTCCAGATGGAGCGCATGCCTAAGGCTATCTTTGTGGTGGATACCAAGAAGGAGGAGACTGCGGTGCGGGAGGCCAAGCGTTTGTCTATCCCGGTGGTGGGGTTGATCGATACTAATTCCGACCCGGACCTCATCGCTTTTCCGATCCCCGGAAATGACGACGCTACAAAATCTATTAAAATGATTACCAGCCTGATTGCGGATTGCGTGATCGAGGGTAGAAAGCGCTTCTTGTCCTATCTATCTCAGGAAGGGGTGGCGGTTAAGGATAAAGAAGAAACAGCCGAGGAGCCTGTGGTTCTTCCCGAAGAGGAACAGAAGATAAAAGAGATCGAAGAGATCGTGGAAGAGACAGAGCCCGTAGACGGAGAGGCTAAGCCGCTGAAAAAAGGCCGCGCTAAGCCCGTGCAGAGCGAAAGCGCAAAACTCAGAAAGAAGGTGTAAGTTTACATGTCCGTAAGTATAGAATTAATCAAGGAATTACGCAATTTAACCGCGGCCAGCATTGCGGATTGCCGCCATGCTCTGGCTGAAACCGCAGGAGATATTGTCAAGGCCAAAGACCTCCTGCGCAAAAAGGGTCTTGAGATCGCCGCCAAAAAACAGGGCCGCGCGGCCAAAGAAGGAAGAATAGAGTCTTACGTGCACACGGGTAATAAGATCGGCGTGTTGCTTGAGGTTAATTGTGAGACGGATTTTGTGGCCCGCAATGAGGAATTTCGTCAGTTTACCAAGGATGTGGCTATGCAGATAGCGGCCTTAAGCCCGACCTATATCAAGAAAGAAGATGTCCCGGAAGATGTGCTTAAAGAGGAAAAGAATAAAGAGCTCTTTTTAAAGGAATATGTTTTGCTTGAGCAGCCTTTTATCAAGGATTCCGCCATTACCATCAAGGACTATCTTAGTAATCTCCTGGCGAAGTTCAGCGAGAATATATTTATCCGCAGGTTCGAGCGTTATAAGATCGGCGAGTAATGTCTAAACCCGTATATAAGCGCATAGTTTTAAAATTAAGCGGCGAGGCGTTGCAGGGGAAAAAATTCCACGGCATCGACCAGGAGGTTTTGGTTTCTATATCCCGGCAGATCAAGGAAGTCAGGGATTTGGGCGTGGATATAGCTATTGTTTTGGGCGGCGGGAATATCTTCCGCGGCCAGGAGAACACCGCCTCTTTAGGCCTAGATATGGACCGATCAGTGGCGGATTACATGGGTATGCTGGCTACGGTGATAAACGGCCTGGCTTTGCAGAACGTCCTTGAGAAAACAGGCATTGAGACGCGGGTGATGACGGCGATAGAGATGCAGCGTATTGCCGAGCCGTATATCAGAAGAAGGGCGATACGACATTTGGAGAGAGGTCGGGTAGTGATCTTCGTGGCCGGGACAGGCAATCCTTATTTTACCACTGATACCGCCGCCGCGCTCAAGGGCATGGAGATAGGCGCCGACGCCATATTAAAGGCTACCAAAGTCGATGGCGTATATTCCGCCGATCCCATGAAGGTCAAAGGCGCAAAAAAATTCGCTCAATTAAAATATATAGATGTGCTCAAAAAAGGCTTGAGGGTAATGGATGCCACGGCAATCAGCTTGTGCATGGATAATAAATTGCCCATCGTGGTGTTCAATTTGAACAAACATGGTAATATCAAGCGCGTGGTCCTAGGTGAGAAGATAGGGACAGTAGTGCGTTAACGCGGAGGTGCTATGACTACTAAAGAGATTCTGCACGCTACAGAAGAGAAGATGAAGAAAACCATAGAGGCGGTGACCCGGGAATTCCAAGAGGTGCGCACCGGACGGGCCAGCCCCCATTTAGTGGAAGGCCTGCATATAGATTATTACGGGACCCCGACATTATTAAAGCAATTGGCTTCTATATCCGTGCCTGACGCGCATATGGTGGTAATTCAGCCTTGGGATATAACCGCTATCCCGGAGATAGAAAAATCGATTATGAAGTCCAATCTCGGGATTTCCCCTTCTAATGACGGTAAGATCGTGCGTTTATCAGTGCCTCCCTTATCCAAGGACAGGCGTCAGGAATTGGTCAAGATGATTCACGGGATGGCTGAAGATGGAAGGGTTTCTCTAAGGACTATCAGGCGTGATGCCAAAGAACATTTGGAGAAATTAGAGAAGGATAAATTGGTCTCGGAAGACGATAAGTTCCGCGGGATTGACGAGTTGCAGAAGTTGGTTGATAGGTATGCCGTTAAGGTAGAAGAAGCGCTTAAGCTTAAAGAAAAAGAAGTATTGGAATTCTAGATCTGGGCCTCTAGCTCATTTGGTAGAGCACCATCCTTTTAAGATGGCCGTGCCGCGTTCGAATCGCGGGAGGCTCATTAAGAATTTTGCGCAGCAACAAGCGGTGAGAGGATCCGGGCGGATGGCGGAATTGGCATACGCGATAGCCTTAGGAGCTATTGGGGTAACCCTTGGAGGTTCAAATCCTCTTCCGCCCATAAAAATCTTTATGCGGGAGTAGCTCAGCTGGCTAGAGCGCAACCTTGCCAAGGTTGATGTCGCGGGTTCAAATCCCGTCTCCCGCTTAAATAAAGCCACAACTTAACCAGGAGCCACTTATGAAGATTATGGAATTTCTTTCAAGTAAGGCGGTTATCATGGATATCAAATCCTCCAAAAAAGAGGACGTGATTCAGGAGTTGGTGGAGGCTCTTGTAAATAGCGGCGACATTGATAAGCGTAACCGCAACAAAATCGTTGAATCTTTAATTGCCAGAGAGTCGCTGGGTTCCACTGCTATCGGCCAGGGGGTGGCTATACCGCACACTAAATGCGATTGCGTGCAGAACCTAGTAGCAGCGTTTGGGCTTTCCAAAAGAGGCATAGATTTTGATTCGTTGGACGGCGAGCCTGTAAATATCTTTTTTCTGTTGATCGCCCCCCAGGATTCCGCAGGGCCACATCTAAAAGCCCTGGCCAGGATCTCGAGGCTTCTAAAAGATAAGTATTTCCGCGATAGCCTTCAGGCAAGCGAAAACGAAGATGCGGTTATCCGGATCATCAGCCAGGAAGATGACAAAAAAAATTAGTTTCAATAGATTAAGTTTTAAGTTGGTAGGCGTGTTTAAATGGCTTTATCCCGGCATTGGCGTAAAGCGCTGGATTGGCCTGAGCAGTTTTGGCGTGATCCTTATTGCCATCGGTTCAAACCATTTGCGTACCGATGAGTATTGGTTGATCCAGCTGTTGGATGAGATAGTTATTATTTCCGGAGTCATTATCCTTATCTTGGGCATCAAGCGGATGATGCGATCTTTTATTACCGTATTCTTGCCATCATCCAAAGACGTCCAGTTGGTAGATATTTTATTTCGCAGGAAATCCCTGGGGCAAGGGCCGCATATTGTAGCAGTGGGAGGAGGCACGGGGCTTTCATGCCTTTTAAGCGGGCTTAAGGATTTTACTTCTAATATTACGGCCATCGTGACGGTAGCCGATGATGGGGGATCTTCAGGCAGGCTTAGGCAGCAATTTGATATATTGCCCCCGGGAGATATCCGTAACTGCCTGGTGGCATTAGCGGATGCGCCGGCCTTGATGCGCGAATTGTTCCAGTTTCGCTTTGACAAGACTTCGGAGTTAGCAGGGCATAGTTTTGGCAACCTTTTTATTACCGCCATGACCAGGGTCACCGGAGATTTCGAGACAGCGCTTAAAGAGACAAGTAAGGTCTTGGCCTTGCGCGGGCACGTTGTGCCGTCGACATTAAATAATGTAGTGTTAGTTGCTGAACATAAAGACGGTACGGTGACCGAAGGGGAAAACAGTATACCCAAAGCTAATCTCCCGATAAATAGGGTGATGCTTAAACCTTTTCAGCCGACTGCCACTCCGGAGGCAATAAGGGCTATAAAGGATGCGCGAATAATAGTGTTGGGGCCGGGCTCTCTTTATACCAGCATTATCCCCAACCTTTTGATCAAGGAGATTACGGATGCTATCAGTGCTTCCGGAGCGATAAAGGTATATGTGTGCAACATAATGACGCAGCCCGGAGAGACACAAGGGTATAGCGCCTCGAGTCATATAAAAGCGCTTATCGCTCATAGCCATCCCAAGATTTTTGATTATTGTATTCTAAATAACGGCGAGATCCCCGTATCTTCGCTCAAGCGTTATAAGGAGCAGAACTCAGTGCCGGTTGAAATTGACACGCAGAATATCAGGAAGCTGGGTTACCGCGTGTTAGAGGATGATATAGAGTGCGTTGATCCGGATGGCGTGGTAAGGCATGATTCGGCAAAATTAGCGCGGATCATCCTGGGGATAATTGACGAGATATAACTATCATGGCCCTAATCAAGAAAGAACTAGTGGTTAAAAACAAACAGGGTTTGCACGCCCGGCCTGCCGCTTTATTCGTCCAGGTGGCTAATAAATTCGAGTCGCAGATCACCGTCAGGCGCGAGAATGAAGAGGTAAACGGCAAGTCTATCATGGGCATACTTATGCTTGGCGCGGAGAAGGGAAGCGTTATCATAGTTGAGGCAGACGGCAACGACGCGCAGCTGGCGGTAGATGAGTTAGGAAAACTTATTGAAAGCGAAGAGTAATTAACATGGTTCAATTTAAAGGCATAGCGGCGGCGGCGGGGATCAGTATTGCCCCGGCCTACAAAATAGGCAAGGAAGAGTTTGTTATTCCGAGGCAGGATATCCGCCCTGAAGATGTTCCGGTGCAGATAGAGCTTTTTGAGGACGCGCTCATCAAGACCCGAAAAGAGATATTGGAACTACAAAAGAGGATCTCTACGGAAATGGGCCAGGAGGAGGCGCAGATCTTCGATGCGCACATCCTGGTTTTGGAAGATCGCATGATTATCGAAGAGGTCATCGCGCGCCTGAAGAGAGAGCATATCAGCGTTGCCTACATATTTAATGAAGTATTAAAAAAGTACATTGATATCTTTTCCAAGATAGAAGACGAATACCTAAAGGAGCGCATTACCGATATTAACGATGTGGGCAAAAGGATCCTGCGTAACCTTCTGGGAAAGCAGCAAAAGGGGTTAGGGGATTTAAAAGAAAGAGTGGTGGTAGTGGCGCACGATTTATCTCCTTCGGATACGGCAAGCATGCATAATAAGAATGTTTCTGCCTTTGTCACCGATATCGGAGGCAAGACTTCCCATACCGCGATTATGGCTAAGTCACTTGAGATTCCGGCAGTGGTAGGCTTGGGGAGCGCAATCAACAATATTCAATCAGGCGATATCCTGATTGTTGACGGCAGTAAGGGGATCGTGATCATAAATCCAGACGAGCCTACGCTTGAGGAGTACCGCCGTCAGGAACTAAAACTAAAAGGAATAGTCGAGAAGTTCTTTCTCGTAAAGGATAAGCCGGCGGTGACGCAAGACGGCAAAGAGATCGAGTTGTCGGCGAA
>JAPLLP010000026.1 GCA_026387515.1 Candidatus Omnitrophota bacterium
ATCTACTGAATACGGAGGTTGAGAATTTTCTTTCCATGTATTGCCGTCGGGCGCTTGACCTGGTAAGGGATAAACGTTTTAAATATATCATGGTTTTTAAGAACTTTGGGGCAGCTGCTGGGGCGTCTTTAGAGCATCCGCATACCCAGATGATCGCGCTTCCCATGATCCCCAAAAGCGTGTTGGAGGAGATAAAGGGCGCGCACGATTATTATCAATTCCGCGAACGCTGCATTTTCTGCGACATTATCCGGCAGGAGAAAGAGGAGAAGGAAAGGATAGTCCTGGAGAACGACTACTTTGTGTGTTTTGCGCCTTATGCCTCGCGTTTTCCTTTTGAACTTTGGATAATCCCCAAGAAGCACAATGAGTTTTTCTGCCACATGCCTGCTAAAGAGATACCCGCCCTTGCGTCAATACTCAGAGAAACCATTGCTAGATTAAAGGTGATTTTTCCGCATCTGTCTTATAATTTTATCGTGCATTCCGGGCCGGTAAATACGGATGTGGAAACCGAAGGTTATCATTGGCACATTGAATTTATGCCTAAATTAACCCGCGTGGCAGGATTTGAGTGGGGGTCAGGGTTCTACCTTGTCTCCACCCCTCCCGAACTAGCCGCAAAATATTTGAAGGAAGCTAAGACAACCATCAGCAAATAAAAAAACAGTAAACGATAAAGAATAAATAGGGGACTGTCCCCGCAGAGCTATACCGTTAGTGGTCTTGAAGGGGACTGTCCCCGTAATTAGCGTAAAAATTAAAAGGAGGTTGGAAGAAATGGCGACAAAAGTCGGTATCAATGGTTTTGGAAGGATCGGCAGGCTGGTTTTTCGCGCAGCCTTAGCCAAGCAATCAAAAGACCTGGAGATCGTAGCAGTTAACGATTTACCCGTCGGAACAAAGACTTTAGCGCATTTATTAAAATACGATTCAACCTTCGGCACATTAAGCGCTCCGGTAGAAGCCAAAGAGGATTCTTTACTGGTTAACGGCAAAACCCTTAAGATATTAAGCGCAAAGTCTCCTGCGGAGATACCCTGGAAGGATTATGGGGTAGAGGTGGTAATCGAATCTTCGGGCGTATTCACGGATAAGGAAAAATGCATTGGCCATATGACTAACGGCGGGGCCAAAAAGATCATCATTACTGCTCCCGCAAAGGGCCAGGATGCCACAATCGTTATGGGTGTTAATGATAAGATCTATGATCCCAAAAAGCATAATATTGTTTCTAATGCCTCCTGTACCACAAACTGCCTTGCGCCTATGGCAAAGGTTCTTTTGGATAATTTCGGGATCAAGAGTGGCCTCATGACCACCATCCACTCTTATACCAATGATCAGAGAATATTGGACCTGCCGCACAAGGATTTAAGGCGTGCCCGCGCAGCAGCAGTTTCTATGATTCCTACCTCTACTGGAGCTGCCAAAGCCATCGGTGAAGTTTTACCCGAACTTAAGGGAAAATTAGACGGTTTAGCCATCCGCGTGCCTACTCCGGATGTTTCTCTGACAGACTTAACCTGTATCGTTGAGAAAGAGGCCA
>JAPLLP010000063.1:0-725 GCA_026387515.1 Candidatus Omnitrophota bacterium
ATAACTGCAATCTTTTATTATCGAGCTGGTAGATACGAATATATCCGCCTCTTCAATTTTAAAATCAGCTAACTCAAGCCTTTTTATGCGTGCCGCGGGAAAAATCCGCGATATCTCGCTTTCGATCTTCTCTGTCCCCTGCCCGGAATAACGGATGTACCCGGAATTGCAATGCGGGCAGATATCGGGCCTGGGCATGCTAAAGTTACAGTGATGACAGGAGAGCTCTTTTTTCTCTGAGTGATAAACCAAGCCGACCTCACAACGGGGACAGGTCAGAATTTTACCGCAGGTGGAACATTGGGCAAAAGTAGCAAATCCCCGCCGGTTAAGGAATAAAAGCACTTTCCCGGATGATTCCAATACGGAGAAAATCGAATCCTCCAGATATTTGGAAAATATGATATTTTTATTGATTTGGCGGATCCCTTTCATATCCACTATTTTTACTTCTGGGGCGGCGTTCTCCTGGGTGATTAAACTATAGTTAATTTTCCCTTTTTTTGCAAGATAAAAACTTTCTATTGACGGAGAAAAACCTCCCAAGACGATCTTCGCGCCTCCCAGCCCCGCGCGCATAAAAGCCACCTGCCGGGCATGATAGTGCGGAACCTGTTCCTGCTTATAAACGCTATCCTGCTCCTCTTCGATAATTAGTAACCCAAGATCGCTTAAGGGAGCGAAGATTGCCGAACGAGTCCCCACCACAATCTTAGTTTCGCCCT
>JAPLLP010000063.1:734-2753 GCA_026387515.1 Candidatus Omnitrophota bacterium
GCATCAGGCAAAAGCACAATTACCGACTCCTCCTTCTGCAACGCCTGCTTAATATACTCGAAATACCTCTTCCAGCGCTGATCTTTATTTAGCGATTGGATCAAAACAAAATCATCTTTAACCTCTGACGCTCTAGTTAACGGTAGTTTTAAAGCCGGTAAAAGCATTTTTTTCCTTAAGGGATCAGGCAGGGCGGAAGAAATCACCTCTCCCCAGCTTGAGCAATAATACTCAGCCACACTCTTGGTAAGGGCTAATAATTCCTTGCTTATCGAGGGTGTCTCATCCAGGACTTTGGAGATATCTTTAAGGCGCGCAATAGAAGATTTTTTACTTAAACCTACGACAAAACCCAGAGAACTTGTGCGCCCAAAGCTTACCAAGACGCGCGAACCTACTCCTATCTTTGCCTCAAGGTCCTTAGGGACAATGTAATCAAAGGGGCCCTCAACCGGCAAAGGCAATACCACTTTAGCAAACTGCATCGCAAAATTCCTCTACCAGAAAACGGCGGTTAAGTTTTTTATGATTTGCTTTTAAGGCGTCTAATTTTTCAGGGTGGGTTTTTAAATCCAGGATTATTTCCTTGATCTCTCGGGGGCTTAAACCACGGCAATCCACTCCTATCTTCAGGAGTCGCAGTACCTTGATATTCTCCAACTCCTGGCCATAAATAGCAGTGATAAAAAGAGGAATTATTTCCATCGCTAAACATTCAGCGATAGTCATACCACCCGGCTTAGCTATCATTATGTCCGAAACTGCCATTAATTTTTCGATGTTATTTACAAAACTATAAACCGAAACCCCTGGTAATTTCCTGGCCAAGAGCCTGGCGTATAAGCTTTTGTTATTGGCCGTTACCACCAATATCTGGGCCTGCCCAAGCAGCTCCTCGACTACTTTCTCGATGCCTCCTATGCCGAACGAACCAGTGCATATTAAAATGGTGAATTTACTGCTATCCAGGCCTAATTCTTTGGCTGACGCTTCCCGGTTAAACACGCCGGAAAACCTTTTATCTGCCGGCAGGCCCAGCACTTTTATGCGCTTGTGGCTAACGTTTTCCGATAATAGCTTGGCTTTGGTAAATTCCGAAGCCACGACGTATAAATCGGTTTGCGCGCACCTCCAAAAATCATGTACCCCAAAATCAGTGATTACCGTAACCAGGCGCGCCTTAATCTTCCCCTTCGCCTTTAAATAAGCGCAAATTTCCGAAGGTAGGAAATGCGTTGAGATGACTACGTCAAAATTTTCCTTGATAAGATAGGCGGCAAATCTTTTAGTATCTAATTTATTGAGGAATAAAGAAATCGCTCTGGTTATAAAACGTAATGCCTTGGTGTGGGTTACCCAAAAGGAGATCCTCCAGAGAAATTGCGCGCGATTTACCAGTAAGGAATATCCCCAGTGATAACTGGCCCTAAATAACAGGCTTGATTTATCTAATATATCCAAAATCTCAGGGTTACAATCGGGGCGGCATTCCTTAAGATAGCCGTAGATTGCCTCAGCGGCCCTGGTATGCCCTTTTCCGGCTGAAGCGTAGACGACGATTATGCGCATGCTTTAAATATTATTTTGGCGGCTCCGGATAAATCATTGGCAATAAAATCCGGTTGTTCCTGCCAGTTATCTTTATTTTCCCGCTTCTCTTTTCCTGAAAATACCAGTATGGTCTTTAAACCCGCGGCTTTGCCGGTCTGGATATCCCGGATGGTATCGCCAATAAAAAAACTCTTACTGGTGTCAATCTGGCGGTTTTTTTGCTTGGCTTCAGATATAGCAAGATGCACCAATCCTGCCTTTGGCTTACGGCAGGCGCAATTATCTTCATTCTTGTGCGTGCAGTAATAGACGCCGGATATATACGGCCCTCCCAGATTTTTAAGCATATTCTCGGTAATAGTGTCGAGGGTTTTTTGTGAATATGCCCCTTTAGATACCCCTGCCTGATTTGAAATAACAAAAACCTCAAAGCCGTTTTGGTGCAGCTCTTTTAATACCCCCTTTACC
>JAPLLP010000101.1:0-5371 GCA_026387515.1 Candidatus Omnitrophota bacterium
TGCACACCCCGGTAATGCTGGGGGAGATTTTAGAGTATTTAGATCTGGCTCCAGGTAAGACTATCGTAGATGCCACGGTGGGGACTGCCGGTCATGCTGTAGAGGTGCTTAAAAAAATAACCCCCGGAGGTAGGCTTATCGGCATAGACCGCGATGAGGATGCCTTGGCCATTGCCAGAAGTAGGCTTGAGGCTTTTAGTGATTCATTCAGCCTATGTTATGGCAGTTTCTCAGATATAGATATTATTTTAAAAAAATGCGGTATTTCAAAGGTTAACGGTATTTTATTTGACCTGGGAGTTTCTTCTCTGCAACTAGACAACCCCCAGAGGGGTTTTAGCTTCAATAAAGAGGGCCCCTTAGATATGCGTATGGATAAAAATAGTTATATCTCTGCGTATGACCTGATGAATAACCTTAATGAGCAGGAGATCTCCGCTATCCTCTGGAATTTTGGCCAGGAGAGATGGCACAGGCGTATTGCCCGCCTTTTGGTCCGGGAGAGAGAAAAGCAGCCCATTGTCACTACTTCGCAATTATCTGATATTATTTCTCGGGCTATTCCTTATAAATATAAGCACCAGCGTATCCATCCGGCAACCAGGACCTTTCAGGCGGTACGCATAGCGGTAAACAGGGAATTAGAATCTTTAGAAAGTGCCATCACTAAATCCGTAGACCTGCTTAAGAAAGGCGGCAGGATCTGCGTAATATCTTTTCACTCGCTTGAGGACCGTATAGTAAAATGGAGATTTCGCGAGTTCGCCGCCAAAGGGCTTTTGCACATTGTCACGCCTAAACCACTGGTTCCTTCCTGGCAAGAGGAAAAGGAGAATCCTTCTAGCCGTTCAAGTAAGCTGCGGGTGGCCGAGAGGTTATAGTATGAGATTATCAAAATTCCTAATATTGGTATTTTTCTTCACCCTGGTATCGCTTTTATATGTATTCCAGCAGACGGAGATTATCCGCCTGGCGTACCTGGAGCAAAAGCGCCAGACCGTATTCCAGGTGCTTTTAGACAAAAATACCGTATTGCAGTACAATATTAAAAAGAGCGCTTCTTTGATACGGATAGGCAGCAGGATCTCCAGGGATGGGGATTTCCAGATGCCTAACAGCTATCAATTCGTGAGGCTAAAGCGTTCCGAGCAACAGCCAAGGATAATCACGCGCCTGTTCAATAGGCCTAATGTCTTCTCGCGTATTTTCGCGGTCAAGAGAGAAGCAGAAGCATATACTATAAATCCTTAACTTGTGCATATCAGCGACTACCACCGCCGCTTCAATGCGGTATTCTTCCTAGTCCTCTTATTCTTTTTTTTCTGCATCGTCCGGCTTTCCTTTATCCAGTTCTTCCGCGGCCACTATCTGGCCAGTGTAGCAAAAAAACAACAGAATCTCTTTGTGGAATTGGAGCCGCGCCGGGGCGCTATCTTGGACGCGAATCTCAAGCCCCAGGCCGTGAATATTTTAGTTGATTCTCTTTATGCCTCAAGCAGCGAGATAGCGGACAAGTTTAAACCGGGGCTTATCAGGCAGCTTATGCCGATATTGGGGGTGGATTATAATTATCTTAAGGATAGATTATACCGCGATAAATCTTTTGTATGGTTAGCGCGTAAAATAACCCCGGAGCAGAGCGAGGCGCTGAAGCAACTCAAGGTAAAGGGCCTTGATTTTATAAAAGAGAGCAAGCGTTGTTATCCCAACGGATATCTTGCCAGCCATATCTTAGGGTTCGCCGGTCTGGATAATGCAGGCCTGGAGGGCCTGGAGCTATATTATAATAAATATTTGAAGGGTGAGCCCGGGTGGACTTTTGTTTTAAGGGACGCGCGCCAGAAAAAATTAGATCTCTCGGACAGGGTGCTTTTACCTAAAGACGGGTACAACCTTATTTTGACTATTGATGAGGTGATCCAGTATATAGCCGAGAGGGAACTGGACAAGGCTTTTCGCGAGCATCACGCCAAGGGTGCTAGCATCGTGGTGATGGATCCCCATACAGGGTCTATCCTGGCCATGGCTAACCGGCAGACATATGATTTAAACGAATATTCATCCTCCGGACAGGATGCCCGGCGTAACCGTGCCATTTGCGATATGTTTGAGCCGGGTTCGGTATTTAAGATAGTAACTTGTTCGGCAGCGCTGGAAGAAAGAAAGGTCAAGGAGAGCGACAGGTTTTTTTGCGAGAACGGGGCCTGGCCGGTGGCAGGCCATATCCTGCATGACCATCAGCCGCATGGCTGGCTTACCTTTGCCGAGGTGATCGAAGAGTCCAGTAATATCGGCACAGTCAAGGTGGCCCAGATACTGGGGCAGGAATTAGTCTATAAATACGCGCGGCTTTTTGGTTTTGGGTCCAAAACCGGCATTGACTTTCCGGGTGAGATCGGGGGGATGTTAAGACAGGTTAGATTCTGGTCTAAGACATCTATCACCGCGGTGCCGATGGGACAGGAAGTGGCAGTTACGGCTTTGCAATTAGTAAACGCCATCTCTGTTATCGCTAACGGCGGACAGCTGATGAAGCCCTACATGGTAAGCGAAGTAAGGGATAAATACGGTGAACCGATCAAAAAATTTTCTCCCCAATTAATACGCAAGGTAATTTCAGTAGATACTGCGAACAGGGTTAAGGTTATTTTGAAGGTGGCAGTGGAGAGCGGTACGGGGAAAATGGCTAAGATCGCGGGTTACTCCGCGGCAGGCAAGACCGGCACCGCCCAGAAATTAGAGCCTAACGGGGCTTACTCGCACAATAAATTTACCGCCTCATTCATCGGTTTTGCCCCGGTAGAAGACCCGGTGATAGCGGTGGCAGTGGTGTTGGATGAGCCGCACCCCTATTATTTCGGCGGGGTGGTTTCTGCCCCGGTGTTTAAAAGAGTCTGCGCGGACGTCTTACGCTATCTAAGGGTAAAAGAGACTACTCCTACTGGCCCAGTGCTTAATTTAAATGAAGCTAACCCAGCTGATTAAGGTCTTAGGGAAGAATTTAAGCGCCCCGGCTTCCGGCGATTTCGAGGTCCAGGGTATTGCCTGTGATTCCCAAAAAGTAGGGCAGGATTTTGTCTTTGTGGCCATAAGAGGGGTGAACTTCGACGGGCACAAGTTTATTGATGAAGCCATAAAAAGAGGAGCGCGCTTTGTAGTAGTCCAGCGTCCGGTCTCTGCTTCTGGAAACCGCGATAAGGGAGTAATGTTCGTTGAGGTTGAAGATACAAGGAAGGCGCTCGCAGACCTAGCGGCGTTTTTTTACGGTGAGCCTTCTAAGAAACTCAAGGTTATCGGCGTTACCGGCACCAACGGTAAGACCACGATCTCGTATTTATTGGAAGCTATTCTAAAGAGGGCCGGTTTTATCCCGGCAGTAGTGGGGACCGTTAATTACCGGTTTCGGGATAAAATCATTGTTGCCAAAAATACTACTCCTGGGCCGCTTGAACTTCAGGCGTTGTTCTCCGACATGCTTAAAGAGAAGGTGGACTATGCGGCTATGGAGGTTTCTTCACACGCGCTGGATCAAAAGCGCGTTGAGGGTATAAATTTTTGCGCCGCGGTATTTACTAATTTAACCCAGGATCACCTGGACTATCATGGTACTTTAGAAGGATATTTCTTGGCCAAGCTAAAGCTGTTCCAGGGCCTTAGCGGCAGCTCGCGCGCCATAGTGAATATCGACGACCCTTATGGCCTCAGAATAAAAGGCCTTACTCTGGCAAAATTTGTGGGATATTCGATAGATAATCCGGCAGAGGTCAGGGCTATTGATTTAGAATGTGGCATTACTGATACGAAATTTAAAGTAAAGGCCAAAAGACAAACCCTCTCTTTGCGCAGCCGGTTGATCGGTAAGCATAATGTCTATAATATATTGGCAGCGGTGGCGTTTAGCCTGAAAGAAGGCATAGAGGCGAAGGTTATAAAGGAGGCGATAGAAGATTTTGTTTTTGTCCCGGGCAGGCTGGAAAGGATAGATGCCCGTGCGGGATTCTCGGTATTTGTGGATTATGCGCATACGCCGGATGCGCTCTATAACGTGCTTACGGCATTACGCCAGGTTTCCTTGGGAGGCAGGATAATTGCGGTTTTTGGTTGCGGTGGCGACCGCGATAAGGGTAAAAGACCTAAAATGGGCCAGATTGCCTCCGAGCTAGCAGATTACGTTTTTATCACTAGCGATAATCCGCGCTCGGAGGCCCCGGAGGCGATCATCTCCGATATCCAGAAAGGGATTACAAAAGACAATTATACGACAGAAGCAGACCGCCGTCAGGCAATAGAAAGGGCTTTGCAATCAGCTAAAAGCGGAGATATTGTGCTGGTGGCAGGGAAAGGCCACGAGGATTACCAGATATTTAAAGATAAAACCATTCATTTTAGCGATCAAGAGGTAGTGAGGGAATGTTTAAGGTTGAAGATTTAGTAAGGGCTACTAAAGGTACGCTCCTGCGCGGTAATTTGGCCGATGCCGTTAAAGGTATCTCTATAGATTCCCGCAGTATCGGGAGGTCTTTTGCCTTTATTGCCATAAAGGGTGATAATTTTGACGGCCATGATTTTGTTGCCCAGGCGATAGCAAGGGGAGCAAGGGCGGTAATCATAAAGCCATCTCCTGCCACGGCGCGTTTGATAAGTTCGCATCCGGGAATTTCTTTTATCGCAGTCAGGGATACCGTTAGGGCATTGGGGGATATAGCAAGTTTCCACCGGGCAAGATTTAATATCCCGGTGATCTGTGTTACGGGCTCTTCGGGAAAAACTACTGTCAAAGAAATGGTCGCCCATGTGTTGGGGCTTAAGTTTAACGTGCTTAAGAATGAGGGGACCAAGAATAATCATATCGGGGTGCCGCTTACTCTTTTAAGGATTTCGCCTAGACATAAGGCAGTGGTTTTGGAGATAGGTACCAACCACTTTGGCGAAGTGAGGAATCTGGCTTCTATCGCCAGGCCCAATATAGGCATTATCACTAATATAGGGCCGGCGCATCTTGGGTATTTTAAGACCTTGGCCGGTGTTTATATTGAGAAGGTAACGCTTCTGGATTGCCTGGATGAACCGCGCATCGCGGTATTGAACGCGGATGATTATTTCTTGAGTAAAAGATTGCCCCGGAGAGAAACTCGCGCTTTTTCACTGGGGTTTGCTATCCATAAGAAAAGCGATTTTTCCGCCTCCCAAATAAAACTTAAAACTAAGTCTGCGGAGTTTGTCTTGAACAAAAGGCACCGTTATATTCTGCCCAACCCGGGTATGCAGAATATATATAACGCGCTCTCGGCAATAACGGTGGCCAGGATCTTTGGCCTGGGACATCAAGATATTGCCGCGCGCCTGTCAGATTTTATCCTTCCCCCGGGGC
>JAPLLP010000101.1:5390-6589 GCA_026387515.1 Candidatus Omnitrophota bacterium
CGAGAAGTATAAAGTAAAATTCATTGATGATACCTATAATTCTAATCCCTTGTCTTTTGCCCAGGCGCTTTCCACCCTAAAAACCCTTAAAGTCCGGGGGAGAAAGATAGTAGTGATGGGAGACATGCTGGAGCTAGGCAACTTGGCCAAGGTGCTTCATGAAAAGTTAGGCGTTATTATCGCGGGCACTTGCGATACCCTGATTACAGTGGGAGATTTATCCAGGTCTGCGGCCGAGGCAGCCGGGAAGGCAGGCTTAAATAAGGATAAAGTATTTATCTCCAAGACCTCAGTTGAGGCGCGAGACATTTTATTTAATCTGGTAATGCCGCAAAAAGATGATATTATATTAGTCAAAGGTTCGCGCGCAATGAAAATGGAAGAAGTCTTAAAATAGATAAAGCATGTTATACAATCTGCTCTACCCGCTACACGAAAAAATATCCTTCCTTAATCTTTTCCGCTACATTACCTTCCGCGCGATCATGGCAGCGCTCACCGCTTTCTTACTAAGTCTTATCTTTGGCCCGATGATCATCAGAAAATTAAAGGCCGGCAAGATCGGGGAGAAGGTGATCAAGGGGGATAGCAAGATACTGGACGGGCTCCATAACAACAAGTGCGGTACTCCTACCATGGGCGGGATTTTTGTGATCATCGCTATAGTTTTGTCAACCGTTTTGTGGGCGGATATATCCAACCATCTTATTCAGCTTGCGTTATTAAGTACTGTTTGGCTAGGCGTGACCGGTTTTATCGACGATTACCTGAAGCAGGTAAAGAAGAAGTCTAAAGGCTTAACCGTAGCCTCAAAATTAACCAGCCAGATAATCTTGGGCTTGATACTGGGGGTTATTCTTTATGTAAGCCCGGAGCACTCAACCAGGCTTGAGCTGCCGTTTTTTAAAGGTATCTCCTGGGATCTGGGTCTCTTGTATATAATTTTTGTGATCCTGGTTTTGACCGGAACGTCCAACGCGGTTAACCTCACTGACGGGCTTGACGGGTTAGCTATCGGCTGCGTGACCATCGTGGCCTTTACTTTCAGTATCTTAAGCTATGTTACCGGAAATATCAAATTCGCCAGCTACCTTCTTATCCCGTATATCAGAGGAAGCGGAGAGTTGACGGTTTTTTGTTCCAGTATTTTGGGAGCGGGATTAGGGTTTTTGTGGTTTAATTGTTATCCTGCCTCGATC
>JAPLLP010000035.1 GCA_026387515.1 Candidatus Omnitrophota bacterium
CGTGATCCCGGTTAATACACCCGGTGATCTTTCGGCGACTGGCGATGGCGCGTTAATTTTTACCTCATTGTTATGGACGAGATCTACGTATGTTTGCAGCACCCGCCTAATGAAATCCCATCTCCTCTCCCCTCTTTCCAGGATAACTTCCGCCTTAAAAAACCTATTCCTCAATAGAGAAGCAAATAATTTTTTTACCGTGCCGGGAGATAATTTAACAAATACGGCCAATTCTTGTATCTTTTCCGGCAGTACATCTTCCGGCGAGCGGATCATCTCCTGCAATATTGCGTGTATCTTGTCATTAAACTTGCTCAATACAACATGTGGTTCAGAACTGGCGCGTTGACTGATCAGGGCGCCAAGCATGGCCTTGTGTTTTGCCTTGGCCTCGGACAAGACCTTGCTCGTGACGTCTTCGGATGGCTCGGCCACCATCGCCAGATTCGTTGCTGTCGTAGGATATACCAGATACTCCGTATTAAACTTTTCAGCCAGCCGGGCCCTGAGTTCTTTTACCAGCTCAACCCATTCCTCAGGCGATCTGCGTTTTCTTTTCATATTGGTAGTCGGCGAGCGCTCTCTTCTTATCCCAAGCTCTTCATAACTCAAACCGGATCTTTTAAGAAAAGCATAAATTGTGGTTGTGTCGAGCCCATGGACGCTGGCAAGATCGACTACTGAAGGTGGTTCTTTTGCATCAGGTACTTTTTTATAATAATCCCGTACGTATCCCATTAATATTTTCCTGCCCTCCTTGCGGGTCAAGCGCACCTCTCACACCATGCCCGCCTCTTCCCAGGTCATCAAAAATATTAGCTTCGTCTGATTCAACCTTCCTGCAGTAATGATCCCATTCCCGATCCTGCCCAGATTCGCGGCCGTTGGACGCTTATCCTCAAGATCGGACTTTTCAAGACGCGTTTTAAGCGCGCTCACAGCATCCTTTAACTCATCCTTTGACATAAACCGTCCCCATACAAGACCGGCTTCACTCAAAGAGATATTATTATCTATAAGAGCCAGGATCACATCGAGGCCAGAAAATTTACCTTTTGAACACGCCGCCACATTATGAGGCGTTCTTGCTTTATAGGCCCAGACCTTGTCCCCTAATTCTTTAAGGTAAGCTATTATCTAGTCCCTAGCCATGCCGTTAAACGGCGCGGGCATAGCTGCGCTTGCTTTTTCTTTTGTCTTAGAAGCGCTCCTCATCCTGTCGCGATAACGGGCCGGCCGCGCTGCTGACGAACCAGTACGCAATTTCGCCAGCATACTATCGTAGTCTATACGGACCAATTCCAGTTTTTCTCTTAAGATAGTGCGATAAGACTCTCCATAAGCCTCATCCACAGGATCGTATAGCCCCACCCTAAGTCCCAGCTCCTCGTATCCACCTCTATCTAAGAACGGAATATAATGTTTAAACCCGTATAGCGCGTGCAAAAGCTTCATCTGCTTAACATTGTGCGTTCGTATAAAAATATTGAATTCTTCAGTTAATCTCTCATAATTTTGCAAACAGTTTGTTGGTTTTTCACCCGCTTGCAAGACCTTCACCACCGCTTCCACTCTTTTCTTTACAATATTAGTCTGCCTAGTCTTTATCCTTCTGCCAAGACCCTGAAGCGCTTCTAAAACTTCCTGTCTTACCTCGGAACTTTCGTAATTTATGGCTTCGAGAGCGTCAAGGATAGCCATATTTAAATCTATATGCCATGGGTCTGCATCATATTTTTGATCTAACTCATTTGCAAGCCTTCTAATAAGCGGTAATGCATATTTTTCTTCTCTAAAAAAACCTATAAGGCGTATCGCATTTCTGTCCCTATCATTATAGCCGGACGAGATATTCTCTATCGTCCGTGGATACACAAAGTTGTGTGGTTCAAATCTATTGGCAATGACAAGCGCCAGACCGCATACGGCCATGACATCCTTGTAATCATCGTAATGGTGCACCTCGTATGAAATACTAATAAAAGGATAATCGAACCAGCTTTTTTCCGATATCAATAACACAGCCAATTCAAAAATAAGTCTTTTTAGAGCTACCGGATCTTTCTTTGTATTCCTGACGGCTTTTATTAAAGCTAAGCAGAAGATTCCACGCCTTGACAGCTGATCCGACGGCACGTTTCTCGAGAAATCTAAATACTTTAAAGCCTCGCCAAAAACAATGCGCTCATTATTCAAGAGCATATTCTCTATGGAATAGCCTGGGAGTTTTTTTAGATCCGAGCCTGAAACTGCCTCGGCTGCAGTCGATGTCCCAGTAGCTTTAACAAACCTCACCTGTTCATCCGGAGTCGGTTTAAAATGATGCCTGCCCAGCTCATTTCCAGGCTGGGTGCCGGGCAACGCAGGCCCCGTGCCGTTATCGCCATATCGCGGTAATTGCGATGCGCCATTTGTGCTAGTAGTCGTTCTGGTCGTATCAGGCTCAGTTGAAGCAGTTGCCTTGCCTATCGGTAGTTTGATCGTGAATACCGAACCCTTACCTGGTTCGCTCTCAAGAACGACAGTACCGCCGTTTCTTTCTGTCAACTCGCGCACTACCGTCAGGCCGACGCCGTGCCCAAAACCCTCTTGAGTCGATGCCACCGACCTGCTGCCATTGAATGAATTGACTTCATTAACAGCCATGCCCGGACCGGAATCCGACACCTTGATGATAATACGGTCGCCCTCAGCGCAAGTCTTTATGGCAACGCTTCCCGGTTTCCTTTTGACAGCTCTGCCGGCGTTACGAAGCAGATTGAATAAAATGCGTAATAACTCCGAACTATTTCCGCGAGCTGAAGAAGCGCCCATACCTATTTCCAAGACTACCGTGTTCTCCAAATTAATGGCGCCGGCGATTATCGATACAACTTCTTTCACATCCACATCTTCCGACCGGTCCGGGGCGTCTTGCGCTATCCCCTGTAAAATAGAAAGCATTATTGCGA
>JAPLLP010000074.1:0-933 GCA_026387515.1 Candidatus Omnitrophota bacterium
TCGCTTTCTGCAATATCATTGTTTTTCAGCCATACGTCATAATTATTATGCGCGTTAAGTCTTTGCGTCAGCCTCCAATGGGTGAGCCGATTCCATATTTTTTGTTCAACATAGCAAATTCGCATATTCAAGTATTTAATTTTATTAATGATTTTATTCAAAAAATCTATTTTGTTTTTTTCTGCGCCTTCTTCAATATATTTTATCCAGTGAAAACATAATGTGGGTAAGCGAAGAATGACCTGATACGCTACCATCAACGGGGCAAAGCACCTAAGTCTTTGGACAGCTCCGTAAGAAACTGAGCTATAAATCAGCTGAAGCCGCTTGTTAAAATCATTGGATTTTGCCCGTTCGGCCCGAAGCTCAACGCCATTGAATGCATTAATCCTTGCGGCGATTAGACCAAGCCATGCCCAAAATAAAACAGCCAGACGTAAAGAATATAAATTGGTGTCGAAAAAGCTATGCGCTAAAAAACCTGCTGTGCCACCTAACAGTCCCAACAGCAGGAAATCCGCGGAAACAATAAACTTCCTGACTCCTAAATATAAAAGCGACGCAGTAAAGGCAATAAAACTAAGCAGGCTAAATATTCCTGTTTCTGCCCATATCTGTAAATAGCAGTTATGTGCATACGCCGGTGCTTCTTTTGGCAGATACTTCGAGAAGTTTGCCATGAAAGTTCCTACGCCCGTGCCGAGAAACGGGTGCGCGGCAATCATCTTCCCCGCTATCAGCCATTTTTCGAATCTTTTACTATCCCCGCCAATATGAAAGGTATAAAAGACCCTGTCGCGGATTGCGGGGCATAAAAATAAAATAATGACTATTAAAAAAAACAGCGCTAAATATCTGGAATGCTTCTTGGATATCACGCTCATAAATACAAGTGAAACGATCATAGCTAACCAGCTTCCGCGCGAAAATGTA
>JAPLLP010000074.1:1013-4623 GCA_026387515.1 Candidatus Omnitrophota bacterium
GCCATAAGCAGCGCAACTAGAAGAGACAGGACGGTAACTATATATCCCCCAAAACCATTATAATGGGCAAAAGAAGATGTCATGGCCGGCGCCATGCCCGACGCATTGATCAGGTGCCTGTTCCTTAAAAACTCTACCCCAAAAAAATATTGGCTCAAACCGGAAAAAATTGCCAGAGAAGCGCCAAATAAAAAGGCAAATGCACAACGTTTGATAATTTTTTGGTCATAGATGCTATTCTGGACAATGATAAAAATAAGTGCGTACTGCATCCACTTCCTAAATAAACTATTAAGGCTTATGTTAAGGTATGGACCACTGTTAAATATGGAAATGGCGTTAAATAGAAGGAACGAGATCAAAAATATATTCGGCCAAAACATGAGAAACCCGAAGTCCGGTTTTATGATCCTACGACCGATAAAACAAATAAGCATAAATAACGCGGATATCTCGACCGCGCTGGTGGAAATGGCCAGAGAAAACATAAGGGCATAAAGCGCGTATTCGCCTATGGATATAAATAAATTGTAAAGCTTATTCTTCAATCGATACCCCTCACCCCGAATAATGGCATAAGCAGTATTAAACCTGCCCGTAAAACTGCTTATGTTTGGCCGCGATTTGGCAGCCGAATCAATGATCTATCACGAATAAAAGCATGGTTAAGCCATCTAATTATTCTTCGGCATTTTTATACCAATATTTACTAATCCTCTTTTTTAAACCAAATGGTAAGATGCGTTCCGCACAGCCCATCTTAAACCCCAGATATTTTATAAGATTGTTCGCAAGCGCATAAGGCACCCAGGTCCAGTAGCCGTTCTCCGCCAGGTATTTCAGTTCTTTCAGTAAATACCCCTTCCCCTCGCCCTCAATATCCCTGGTCTTATTAAGAATACCGATCTTATCGTAAGCGACGGCAATATCGAAATATCTGTTGAAAATTTCCGCCATGCTGTAGTCATGGCTGTGATAAACCGCCGCTGCCGCGTTATAAACTACCTTATAGCCATTCGACAAGAGCACCTTTGCCAGGTATACGTCCTCACAAAATAAGAGATCCTCCCTGAATGGAAACCGCATCAATAAATCTTTTCTAACCGCTGCGTTGACGTTCGAAAAACTAAAATATTTTCTTGGAAATTCGAACTCGGAGTTTTTACACTTGATTAACTCATCGTTGCCATATATCCACTGGATGTGAAACCTGTTTACGGGATTGCTCTTCCCGGTAGGCACGTGCTTCCCGAATACGGCGCCGACTGATGCGTCCTTAAAAAACGGGGCGATGAGACAATTCAGCCAGTCTTCGTCTACCGGTTCGGCATCCTGCGAAAGATAAACTATATATTCACCGGTTGCCAGAGAAGCGCCGATATTTCTTGTCCTGCTATGAGAAAAATCCTCGGCCTGGATCGTGTATAATTTCAAAGGGTATTCTTTCAGTATATCGGCGGTCCCATCGTTAGATCCTGAATCGATCGCTATAATCTCAAGATCATGGCCGCCTTTCTGGCTGGTCACTTTGTCCAGGCACCTTTTGATGTGCTCCCGGCCGTTTTTTGCCAGCATGATTATAGAAATTTTCATATCGCCAGAAATAACCCTATATTTCTTTGAAAACCTATTTTGAAAAACCGATATCTTATCAAATCAAGTCTTTTGACAATCAGATTTTGCCGTCCCAGGTTTGAATATACGGTCAGCGTTTCCGCGCTCTTCGGCGGCAATTCATCACCGTAAATCTTTAAAAATGCCCCGGCCTGACGCTGAGTTTTCAACAAAGTCTCTCTTAAATCCCCCATCCCGGTCGTTATCCTCTCCTTTATGTAACTGAGGCCCCATCGCTTGGCTCCAATATTATTGCCTGCATGCTGCCTGTACAACATGGTCGGTTTTGGAATATAGCCAATCTTACCGAAAGCTGCGGCAACAATAGAGACCCACCAATCGTATGATATAGCCTCGCCGGGGATAAGCCTTATTTTCTCTTTCAAGGCCCTGTTTATCATCGTTGCGCATCCGGTTATGACATTCTGGGCCAATAACCTGTTCAATTTTTTGCCTTTTTCCGGAGCGAGATTCTGATATCTCCAGAACGATTCAGCGATTACATCCAAACCCTCATCAGCCACCTTGAGGTCCGTGTGAACCAGGAGCGCCGTATCAGCGCCGCTTGCTTCTTCAAGTTTTTTCATCTTATCCAGGGTTGCTTCTATCTTATCAGGCAGCCATACATCATCCTGATCGCAAAACATAATATACGGAGCATCCGCCAGTGAAATGAGCCTGAAAAAATTTCCTGAAATACCAAGGTGGCCGTCATTGTCCGACAGAAACTTTATCTTTCCGGGATATTTCTGCAGGTACTCTTTTATCAGACTGACTGTACCGTCGCGCGATCCATCGTCGCGTATAATGAGCAGCCAATCCCCATAAGTTTGAGCAAGTATGGATTCTATCTGCTCCTTTAGAAAGCGGCTTCCGTTATAGGATGCCATTATTATACTGACACGGGAAAACTCCTTCTGCATAGCCTGCCCATCCATTATACCTGCCGTAAGAACTTTTTTCATTTTATATACCGTTTATATATTTTTAATTCTATCGATCACTCTTTTTGCCGTATGATCCCACGTATATTTTGCGGCTATTTCATTATGCGCCTTCAGGCCTTTTCTCGCGGACTCATCTTGTTGTGTGAAAACATGCCGCATAAGATAGATTAAATGTTCTTCATCGGGCTCTGCCCATTGGAATCCTTTGTAATATGGGCATTTTGCTTCGGCCGGGATTAATCTTTTTACATTGATCGGATACGCATTACTATTATCCATGTAATCTTTATGAGCGCTCCAATCGGTTGCTATAACAGGCAGGCCGCAAGACATCGCTTCCGTTATAGGCATGCCCCAACCCTCGCCTCTCGTGGGCAAAACAAAGCAATCCGCTGTCCTATATAATCTTGCCATATCATAATCCTGCAGATAGACATTATATAATAGTTCAAAATCTGCCATCTTCTCGGGTAAATTCATTTTCTCAATCTCTTCGTAAACATTTACATCGCTATTAACATTAGCTATCTTACAAATAAGCATAACGTTGTCTTTTTTGCTAAATGCTTTTGAATAAGCATTGAATAAAATTTCCGGGGCTTTTCTTTCGCTCCATTCAAAGACAGATAAAAAAGTATACTTTCCTGATTTCTTAAACGGTTTTATATGAGGGTTAAAATAGTTCTCATCGATTCCTAAAGGCATGGTATATATCGGCACTTTTACGCCGCTCTGAATAAATGTCATTTTGTTAAACTCCGAAGGAACCCATACTTCGTTCATCATATTGGCCTGATTTACCCATTCTTTCGGCAAACCGGTAACTTCGAGCATGGTGTAGCCTATCTTATATTTTCCTGAATTTTTAAAGAAAGCATCCCCCTGACAATATGAAACTTCTACCTTCGATGGTTTAGATTGGCGCTGCAATACAATGTTCATAATATAATTATCTGTCATTGGTTTTTCATCCAATGGAAACGGTGTACCTGGTCCATATGTGTATTTATAATTGATTTTTACGCTGTTTTTTTCCAAGCCTAAAATAA
>JAPLLP010000044.1 GCA_026387515.1 Candidatus Omnitrophota bacterium
AGTGATGAACACCGGACCTTCCGATAGGGTTCGGGTGTCATAGTTTATTAATAATCGGTTTCTGAAAAAACCTCGGCGGTAAAAACGTAGATATCCGTGGACTTATCCTTCCAAGCATCGGCAGGAAGCCCGGCTTTCTGTGAACAGAGCTGAGAAAGAAATTCCTCTTTAGACCATCCTGTTTCCGTAGCAACCTGGGGAAGAAATACCCCGCTACGAAATCCTCGACGAAGCAACACGCCGTGTTTACCCATCTCGATCTCATCGGCAGAAGCAACCTTTTGCATAGGGGAAAGCACCGATATCTCGATTTCAACCTTCCCCAACTCCGATAGATTAACGGGCACAAAACGCGGGTCGCCAGTTGCCGCCTCCACTGCCATATCGCGAATAGTCAGGTAAAGCGGTTGGCTACCAATGAGATTTCCAATGCAGCCGCGCAGATTACCACTTTCGCGTAAAGTTACAAACGCCCCCATATCTTTTAATAATACCGGGTCTGCCTCAACAGGCTCTAGTTTCTTATTGGTCTTCAAATAGGTTTCAATGGAATTACGCGCAAGCCCTAACAATTTTTTCCTCTGGGCTTTGTTCAACATCGCATCGCCTCCTTTATTGTCGATAACGCTAGCTCCGTATCCCACGGTCCAGATACCTTTCTGCATCTTTCCGGTAGCCACGCAAGAATTTGTATGATAGAGAACATTAAGTATATTATGCCCCATTTTTTTTGAAAGCATAAGCGTGGTCACTACGCCAAAGCCGCCGCATAACTGCAGTTTATTATCGCGCAACCCGTAATATAGGCCCTCGGCGTCCATTTTCTTAAGAGTCTCCAGTGTCTTGGCGTCAGTAGCATCGCATTCGTCATAATCATAACCATGGTACATATCTGTAGAAGCTACCACCAACACATCCGTACGATTACCGATAGCGTTCTTTAATGCTTCGGCAATATGCTCGCAGGCCTTAAGCGTGCAATCTCCCAAGACTATAGGTACTATCTTGAAACCTTTAAGGGTCTTTTGCAGAAAAGGAAGCTCCACTTCCAGGGAATGCTCTTTTTTAAAAGCCTCAGGGTCAAAGACGATATCATGCTCTTTATCGCTAGCTAAAAGCTTCTGAGCGAATTCGGAGTCAACTTGAAGGTCTCCCAGAGGCGTGCGAAATGCGCCTTTAGGATATACCGATGCCCCGGCAAAATTATAAAAGTGGCTGGGAGCCAGGACGATCACGGATTTATAAGGCTTGTCCTTTATGAGTTTGAAGGCGTAAGCGGCGGTGGGCCCGGAAAATCCGTAACCTGCGTGCGGTGCGATTAAGGCAAAAATATTGCCTTCTATTTTTTGCGGCTTGGCCTGTTCCAGAAAACCATCGATCATCTTGGATAATTCCCCGGGATCATCAGGATAAAACGAACCGGCGACATTGGGCAGCTTTACCTCGTCGGCGCAAAAGATCAGGCTCTTCTGCCCGAATACCAGGCTAAACATGATGGCTAATAACAAAAATCTCTTCATTTTAGGCATCATTTCCACACCCCTTCGATCTTCTCTCCGCAATATTTGCATTTTCCGTTTTCAATATTATTCTGGACGATGAAATACCCCCTGCGCTCAATAAGCAATTTTCTACATTTAGGGCAATAGGTATTTTCCGCCGGATTACCCGGCAGGTTACCGATATAAACGTATTTCAACCCGCACTCCATGGCGATATTCCTTGCTTTTTCCAAAGTTTCCGGAGGCGTAGGATTGATGCTGGTAAGTTGATACAAAGGGAATGCCCGGGAAAAATGTAAAGGCGTGTCCGTGCCCAAGTTATCTTTTATCCACAGGCACATTTTTCTGATCGAAGGCTCATCGTCATTATAACCGGCTAA
>JAPLLP010000329.1:0-1766 GCA_026387515.1 Candidatus Omnitrophota bacterium
AATCTTTGTAGCTGTCAAAAATCTCCTGAAGTTTCATTCTTTAATAATCTCCGTTCCCACTCCCCTGTCGGTGAATATCTCAAGCAGCAATCCGTGAGGGGTGCGGGCGTCTATCATGTGGGTCTTCTTTACCCCCTGCTCCAGGCCGCTTATACAGGCCATCACCTTAGGAATCATCCCTTGTTGAATGATCTTATTCTCGATTAACGCCGTAGCCTCTTTAATGGTCAGTGTCGAAATAAAAGAACTGGGGTCTTCGGCATTGCGCATTACCCCTTTTACGTTGGTCAAAAGCACGAGTTTTTCCGCTTCAAGCGCGCCAGAGATACTCGCCGCTGCCTCATCCGCGTTTACATTATAAGCTTTCTTGTCCTGCCCTCTACCCATAGGCAATATTACCGGGATGCGGTCCTTTTTTATCTCCTCGTTCACCGCCTCAATATCACTACCGACAATATGCCCCACCAGCCCTAGATCAACCTTGCCTTTCTTTTTTTCCGCCTGGATTATCCCTTTATCCTTGCCATTAAGCCCAACGGCCTTTACGCCCAGGTCGTTTAATTCATTGACTATGATATCGTTAAGGGCCTCTAACTCCTCTTCCACTACTACCAGGGTCTCTTCATCGGTCACGCGCATGCCGTCCACAAACTCCGTCTTTTTGCCCGAGGCGCGCATCCTATCGCTGATATTCGGACCGCCGCCGTGGACTAATACCGGCTTAAGCCCCATAAAACTTAAAAAGACAATATCCTCCAAAACCCCTTTCCTAATCTTTTCTTCACCGAGGATGCTTCCGCCGTATTTGATCAGGATGATCTTCTTATGAAACCTCTTTATGTAAGGCAATGCCTCGATTAATACTTCGGCTTTTTTGATCGCGTCTTCCATGTCACCTTTCTTAATTATATTCTGCGTTTATCTTGACATATTCGGGGGACAGATCTGAGGTATAGACTACCGCGCTGGCGGTACCCCGCGCCAAGCCTACTTCTATATCTATTTCCTTTTGCTTCAAGGGAGAAAACTTTATGCTTAATGCCTCTTCCCGCGCGGCCACGCCGCTTGAGCCAATCGCGGCTACGATCCTACCGACTATGTTAGTGCTTGAGCCGTACATCGCGCATTTAAAAAGATTGGAATTGGCGATAGCCAGCGCGGCTACCTTGGCTTCTCTGGCGTTAGCCGCATTTTTTACCTTGATGCGAATAAACTTGGTCGCGCCTTCCCCATCCCGCACAATTGCTTTGGCCAATTCAAGGCAGACAATCCCTAACGCCTTGTTAAATATAGCAAAATCTCTGCCGTTTTTGATCGGCTTAGACCCGCTTGCCGCATTGGCCAGGACTATTACCGTATCATTGGTACTCATGCAGCCATCGACCGTAATACAGTTAAAAGATCCTTCCACGCACAACCCTAATGACTTATCCAACGCTCCCTGTGTAATGTTGGCATCCGTAAAAATAAAACCAAGCATAGTAGCCATATCAGGAGAGATCATCCCTGCGCCCTTAGCAATACCGCAAATAGTGACCGGGCTACTTCCGATAAGACATTTCACGCTGATCTCTTTTACAAAGGTATCAGTAGTCATGATGGCTTTTTTGGCCTTATGTATCCCGTGAATCGAGAGCCCCTTGATCAGTTGCGGGACGGCTTTTTTTATTTTAGCTACATCCAGCCGTTTGCCGATAATACCGGTAGAGGCAACCAGGACTTCCTCTTTTTTTAAACCGAGACCTTGCGCGGCGCATCCGGCCATC
>JAPLLP010000329.1:1791-6989 GCA_026387515.1 Candidatus Omnitrophota bacterium
CCGGCCTTGCCGCAGAAGGCATTGGCATTACCGCTATTAGCAATAATGGCGCGGAAAGACTTGCTGTGTCTTATAATTATTTCATCAAGCAAGATAGGAGCTGCCTTAACATAATTGGCCGTAAACTTAGCGGCGGCTTTAGCCGGAAATTCAGAATAAAAAAGCGCCAGGTCTAACTTGCCGGGCCGCTTTAAACCGCAAGATATTGCGTTAGCCCTGAACCCTTTAGGGAGAACTGCGCTATGGTAAATTTTCATAGTAGATGAACACCGGCCCAATTCCGATCTGGGCCGGGTGTCATTTTAATGCCGTGACCTCGGGGAATCCGCACATGATATTCATATTCTGCACCGCCTGTCCGGAGGCACCCTTTAATAAATTATCTATTGCCGCAATGATAATCATGCCGTCGGATTCCTCTTGAATGCCTATATCGCAGTAGTTGGTCCGGGCGACGTCTTTGAGCCTCGGGAATTCCCCTGCCTTCTTAATCCTCACAAACGGCTCATCCTTGTAAAAATTTTTGTATACCCCTATCAGATCGTTGGCTTTTGGCTTTTGGGCTTTATTTTTCTGCACGTAGATCGTCTCTAAAATACCTCTGCTCAACGGTAATAAATGCGGTACAAACTTGACCCGTAATTTTTTCCCGGCCAGACTGGAAAGCACCTGGTCGATCTCCGGGGCATGCTGATGGCAGGTTACTTTATAGGCCTTGAAGTCTTCATTAACCTCCGAGAAGAGAAAAGCTTCGGCTAATTTTCTTCCCGCTCCGGTAACCCCGGACTTGGCATCAATAATGATCTGATCCGGACTTGCCAGATTAAAGGCAACCAGCGGCGCCAGCGCCAGGATAGCCGCGGTAGGATAACATCCGGGGTTGGCAATAAGCCCGGCGGTCCTGATCTTTAACCGGTACAATTCCGGCAGGCCATAGACCGCACTTTTCAAGTTCGCCTTATCCTTCTGCGGGGTATTATAATATTTCTCATAAACCCGGGTATCTTTCAGGCGATAATCCGCGCTTAAATCAATAACCCTTTTGCCTGCCTTAACCAGCCGCGGCACCAACCCCATGGAAACAGTGTGCGGCAAAGCCAGAAACACCAGATCACATTTATGGACGATTGCATCTATGTCAGGCTCAGCGCATACAAGATCGATCCTGCCTCGAAATTTAGGGAATATTTCAGCTATATTCTGCGGTTTATTGACCTTAGCGGAGACATCGACAATCCTTACTCGAGAATGCTTCAGGAGTAGATCAATCAATTCCTCACCGGCATATCCTGTCGCTCCAACAATACCCACATTAATCATCTTTCACCTCTTTATTATAACTTTATCATCTTAATTTAAAAAGAACCTCTAGTCAAGCTTTTTTCTCGTCGGGCTAAAGGAAAGTCCCCGTCAGAACTTATGCAAAAAAAATCCCGCGGGCTTATCGCGGGATTTTCTAACGCTTACAAAACATTTTTATTCTAAATGCCTACCTCTTAGTCCACTGGAAGCGTTTCCGCGCCCCTTTCTGCCCGTATTTCTTACGCTCTTTCGTGCGCGGGTCGCGTGTCAAGAATCCTTGCTTACGCAGCAACTCTTTTAAATCCGGCTCTATGTCCAATAAGGCCCTGGCAATACCATGCCGCAATGCCCCGGCCTGTCCGGTAAGCCCCCCACCCCTTAAATTTGCCAGAACATCGTATTTAGCCAAACTGTTCGTGGCAATGAGCGGCTGCTTGGCAATAATCCTGTCGGTCTCCCTGATAAAATACTTCTCCAAGGGCTGTTTGTTGATCACAAAAGTACCCTTGCCCGGGATGAGCCGGACGCGCGCTACTGCTTCCTTACGCCTGCCTGTAAAAATAGTTTTAATTTTATCTGTCATTTTAATTGGTTTTTATACCTCTAGAACTTGTGCCTTCTGCCCTTTATGCGGATGGACATCCCCCGCGTAGATCTTTAATTTCTTGATCACATCGTCTCCCAAAGACCCTCTGGGCAACATCCTCTGCACTGCGAGGCGCACCACGGTAGTAGGCTTCCTGCGCAGCATATCCTCCAGAGTGACTTCTCTTAGGCCTCCGGGATAACCGGAATAACGCCGATATACTTTCTGCTTCAGTTTCCTGCCGGTAAAACGCACCTTTGCGGCATTAATTATGATCACGCCGTCTCCCGTATCCATATGCGGGGTAAAGATAACCTTGTGCTTACCGCGCAAGATAGTAGCGGCCTTAGTCGCCAGCCTACCCAGGATCTTATCCTTAGCATCTATCAGGTACCAACTGCGCTTGATCTCTTCTTTTTTGGGCAAGTATGTCTTATTCATAAGACTAAAAGTATAGCATATTTATAAATTAAGTCAATATTTTTTTATCAAATCCTGAGGGATAATCTTGTCTCCCGCGATAAAGGCAGCGGCCCAAATCAACAGGATTATGCCTATAATCCAAAAAGGCACGGCGGCCAGGGGAACAATTAGCTTGGCCTTGGCCGTAGGATTGCTAAAAACGATCATAAATTTGTTCTCGCCTATAAAGCGGAGCCTGTATTTAGCCGTCACGTAATTAATCGCTTCCCTGCTATTATCTTTGGTAAGCACGATTATCCTGGCTACGCTAAAAGGGCTAAAACGTTTTACCGGGCCGATCTCCGGAAAAAGGGCGCTGGCATTAGCCCTGTTGGAAAGGCTAGCCAAGCAGGCGCTTAAAATATGGTAATTCGCGTAAATTATGTCGTTGGGGCGGGAATTTTTCTTAATCAACCTTACCACCCCAAGGTATGCATCCGAGTCCCAAAGAGAAGTAGATGCGATCCGCTCATTCTCCAGGGGAAAGAGCATATCCCGGGCTACGGAATCAAAAAAATAAAATTTCGCCGCCTCGCCTTGCGGCCTTTTCTCGATAAGTATAGTCGGTGAAAAAACAAGGAAAAAGAATCCCGCTACGCAAAAGAAAGACGCCGCCTTATTATCCTTGTCTTTAAAATTTTCATACAGGGCGTCTAAAGAAACAGCCGAGAAAAATATTATCGGCAGGAATCCTTGCGCGGAGAAAAACCGGTAAGGATATAAAATAAAAACGAAGCTGGCCAAAAAAAGGCTGATAAATAAATAGTGCGTATCTTTTTTCCTGATAGCGATCATTAATCCGAAGAATGCCAAAATATAATCCAGGATCTTAAACTCGCAGAAATACCTGTCCGGCATGTCGGTTAATTGAATAGAACCTAGGGCCGCAGCTTGTTTTAAGATTGCCGGCAAGGCAATAACCACCGCGCCAAGAACAGCTGCGACGCAGAATTTCCTTTTATTTTTTTCAAACAATCCGTATAAAATGATGGCCAAGGCAAAAACCCAGGGCGCGCCGATATGCGTGTAGTAAGAAAGCGCCAGTAGTAGCGCGCAACGTAATAGCCGTCCCCGCAAGAGACAGTCCAGAGACAAGATACCAAAAATCATCGCAAAACTAGCCGGGATATTATTAAACAGGGAAAGAAAAAACGAGAATGATGAACCGAAGGCAAATACCGCGAAAAACCCGAGGCGCCGGCCGAAGTTCCTGCGCACGAAATACCAGATTGCAAGTAAAAAAAGGGTTGGGGTCAAAGCCTCAAATATCTTGGCCAGGAATACTTTATTAACCCCTAGCTTGATAAATAAAGCCAAGACCAGGTGAAAAAACGGCGGATAGATATGTACCCTGCCGAAAGGCGCATATTGCCAGAAATCCCAACCCGAATATCCTCCTGCCTGCAAGAACCCCCAGGCGGTATGCAGGTGGTAGTACATATCAATGAACTGTGGCAGGAACGGCCAGCGCGCAAACGCCAGTGACGCATAGATAGCCACAAAAAGCACGGCAAAAAAATCCCAGGAAAAACTCTTGTAAGCGCTCTTTGACATATCAATAATTAACCTTAATCAGGCATAATCCCTTCGCGGGAGCGCAGGGCCCGGCGAGCTTCCTGTCTTTGGCTAACAAGATCCTCTTTATACCGGACTTTTTGAACCTCCCCCTGCCTATTTCAACCAAGGTCCCCACGATATTCCTAACCATATTATACAAGAATCCGTCAGCCTCTATATCAATC
Source organism: Candidatus Omnitrophota bacterium (assembly GCA_026387515.1). Next base: position 5,884 of record JAPLLP010000329.1, read on the forward strand.
ACGATCAAAGAATCGTCTTTTTTTTCTACGGCACCGGGGTATATATGAGGATATTTTTTGATGGTAATTTTTTTAATGGTGCGGATAGTAGAGCAGGCTGAACTTCCGCTGGCGCAAAAGGCCTTAAAATCATGCCTGCCCACCAAAAGGCGCGCCTGTCGGCGCATCAACTCTACGTCCAGAGGAAAGTGGCAAAAATATACCCCGTGACGGGACAACGCCGGCCGGTGCGGGCGGTTTAGAATACTATAGCGGTAGATTTTAGAACGGACATCCCGGATGGCGTGAAAATTTAACCCTACCTCCCGCGCCTGAGAGATGACTATATCCCCGGGCAAGAGCGCATTCAGCGCGTTTTTTATTTTCTCAACAGGCAATGTGCAAGAGGTATGAAAATTAGCCGCCTGGGCTAATGCGGAAACACCGGCATCGGTCCTGCCGGAAGCCACAACCCTGGCTTTTTCTTTGATAATTTTCTGGAGGGTTTTTTCTATTTTTCCTTGAATGGTCTTAGCCGAATGGCGATTTTGCACCTGCCAACCGGCGTAACCTGAGCCGTCATATTCTATTTCGAGTTTGATATTACGCATTCAGCGATCTGAACCGCATTGGTAGCCGCGCCTTTACGCAGGTTATCCGCTACCACCCACAGCCAGAGCCCGTTTTTGACAAAAGGATCCCTGCGGACACGGCCGACAAAAGTCTCATCCTTGCCTTCCGCGTCTTTAGGTAAAGGGTAAAGATTCTTCTTAGGGTCATCAACCACTATGATACCCGGCGAACCGGAAAGGACCTCTTTAACTTTTTCAGGAGATATCGATTCCCTGGTTTCAATATATACCGACTCCGAATGTCCGGTCCTCACCGGGACTCTTACAGTAGTGGCGGAAATCTTGATCTTATCATCATGCATTATCTTATGGGTCTCTTTAACCAGCTTCCACTCCTCGCTAGTATAATCGGAATCGGCGAAACTGCCGATGTGCGGGAATACGTTATACGCCAATTGCTGCGGTAAGGCCTTATTATCCACATCTACGTGGATATTCTTAAAACCCCCCTCTGCGATAAGGGAATTTTCTTGTTTCAACTGTTCCACCGCGGCC
>JAPLLP010000066.1 GCA_026387515.1 Candidatus Omnitrophota bacterium
TCTACCAGCTGAGCTAAGGGGGAATCTATTTGAAAGAACAAAGAAAACTGACAAATAATTATAAACTAACGAGACTGAAAGTCAATCAAATTTCCCGGCGTGATTCAAGGGCCCGGGTCAAAGTATGCGCATCTGCATACTCCAAATTCGAACCCATTGGAATACCCACACCAATGCGGGTGATCTTAACACCCAAAGGTTTGAGTACTTTCATCAAATACAAAGACGTGGCTTCTCCTTCTGTATCGGCATCGGTAGCAATTATCGCTTCTGATATATGCTCATTTTTTATGCGCTCTAAAAGGCTATTGATCTTAAGCTCTTCCGGGCCCCGGCCCTCAAGCGGAGAAATAGAACCTAACAAAACATGATAAACTCCGTGAAAACTTCCGGTTTTCTCCACCGCAGTCACATCGCTGGATTTCTCAACAATACACAACAGGTCTTTTCTGCGGCTTGAATCCTGGCAGATCTTGCATAAATCCTGCTCGCTTAGATTGTGGCAAACTCCGCATAAGCGCACATTATCTTTTACCTTCAAGATAGATTCTGCCAGCTGTTTCATATCCTCCTTGGAAGCATTTATAATATAACCGACCACTCGCTCAGCGCTTCTTCTGCCGATACCGGGAAGCTTAACCAGTTTTTCGATTAGTTTTTCTATAGATTCGGTATAATTTGCCATTATTCCTCTTTGATCACCCTGCCGTTAAACATCTCTAGCGCTGATTTCACCGCTGGATGATGAGTGATGTCATTCCTAACCGACTCTTCTTTAGCCAGGATAAAATTAACTTTTAAATTAGCGTTCAAAACATCTGAAAATGCCTTTTCGATCAAAGGTTTATTCTCTTTCGTTTCCATAGATTCCTTATGCAAAGAGTAATTCTTAGGAAAAGATATAATCAAAGTATTTTTTTCTAATTTTACAGGGGTGCCTTCGCCTAAATATGATGCCACTGAAATTTTAATCTTAGACAATACTTCAATCGCATTCTGCCATAATCTTTTTGCGTCATCCAAATAGACCACTGCCCCCGGAACCTCCTGCGTAACGCCCTCATCCACGATCTTATGCGGTTCCTTTTTTTGTATTATTTTCGGGGCTTCGTGTTTAATATGCGCCGGGACAGAAACGTGGATTTCCTTATTCACGCTAGTTTGCGCCGGAGAAACTTTTTTATCATAAGACAATTTTACCAAGGTTATTTCCAACGGAATACGTATAGAATCAAAACGTTTTGCCATTTCCTGCGTTACCACAAGGATATTAAATGCGGCAAACACCTCTTCCAGGCTCAATGACCGGGACTGCTCCAGTAACTTCTTGCAGATATCCTCAGGCAGGTCGATCAATTTCGCATCAGCCTGTGTAATTTTGGCAACCATTAGATTCCTGAAATGAGCGATCAAATCCTGCAAAAAAACCGTTGCATCTTTACCGTCGTCGATCAGCCTATCCAATAAATTCAGCGCTGCCTTGGGATTTTTATCGATTATTGCCTGGGTTATCTCAAATAGGGCTTCCTGCTCAACCAAACCCAGGATAGAAACAACGTCTTTTATGGATATTCTTTCTTTTGAGAACGAAACCAACTGATCCAGAATGGATTCAGCATCGCGCAAAGAACCGTCGCTGGAACGCGCAACAGCATAGATCACGTCTTTATCTACGTTGATCGATTCTGCCTTAATAATATTCTCCAGCTGGCGGACGATCTCCAAAACCGAAATCCTTCTAAAATTCAAATGCTGGCAACGGGAAAGTATGGTCAGTGGGATCTTATTAAGA
>JAPLLP010000073.1:0-2858 GCA_026387515.1 Candidatus Omnitrophota bacterium
AGGGGGAGAGCAATGGCTTACCGTTCCTGTTCTGCGAAATTTTCCGCAATTAATAAAAGACGTCTGTATCAATAACGTAACAGATTGGAGGGCTTCGCACTGGAAAGCGATTACCTATAATTACCAAAAGTCCGGTTATTTAGAGAAATATAAAACGTTATTTGAAAATATTTATATGAACAGATGGGAGAAGCTTCGGGATTTGAATATTGAGTTTATCAGGGCAATATGCTTATGTCTTGGGCTAAAGAAAAAATTTATGTATAGTTCAGAGTTAGCCGCCACGGGTGAAAAAGTAGAACGATTGATTAACATATGCAAAAAGGTTAATGCTGATACGTATTTATCTCCCGCAGGCTCTTATGATTACATCGAAGAAAACAACATGTTTAAAGATTCCGGCATAAACCTGATATATCACGACTACTCATTTTCTACCTATAGGCAATTATACGGCGAATTTATTTCTCACCTTTCCGTTATTGATTTATTGTTTAATGAGGGTGATAAGGCACTAGAAGTCATAAGAAGTAATAGAAAAAATTAATATGGCTATAAAGAAAGAAAGCATATTATTGATCAATCCGGGGCATGAGGGTAAATCAAGCGTGGCTCATTCTGTCCCACATCGCATACATCGAGATATTCCCCCGATCTCGATTTTGACTTTAGCCAGTTATTTGGAGCGAGCCGGAGAAAACGCCGTTATCCTTGATACCCATTTGGATCCGGATTACGAAGCCAATATCGACGCTATAATATCCAAAGAAAATATCGTTTTGGTAGGTATAACCACTTTTATCGGAAAATTCACATCTAACGCCCGTGATATCACCAAATACATTAAGTCCCGTTATCCGGGCCTACCCGTTGTTTGGGGAGGGCCACTTACCTCGACTTTACCCGATTCTTGTTTAATTGACGGCGGAGCAGATTATATAATACTTTTTAACGGAGAAGAACCGTTAAGATTGTTAGTGAGCGCCATAAAAGAAAAAAGAACCGTGAACAATATCCCTAATTTGGGGTATCTAGAAGAAGGCAAAGTAGTTTACACTAATAAAGATATAAATTTGCCCATTTTCAACGATTCCTTAAAATGGGAAATGCTGGGAAATAGGATGAATTCGGAGCAAATTCCGTATCTTGCTTATATTTTCTCTAGTAAAGGTTGCCCTTATAGCTGTCGTTTTTGTTATAATCAAAACCGTTATGAGAAATCGAATAAATATTATTTTCGCGATCCGGATAGCATTTTAAATGAGCTAGATTCATTGAATAATAAGTACGGGATTAATGTGTTTACCTTCGGAGATGACAATTTCTTTTTCAATAAAAAGAGGGCAATAGAAATAACTACCAGGATGAAAGATAAGGGTTTTTATATAGAGCAGGCTATCGGGACATTCTCCGATTTTAATGATGAGGTCATAGTTGGATTGCGGGGGATCTGTCAGACTATAATTTGTTCAATAGAGTCTGCTTCGGACAAATTACTCAAATTGATCAGAAAGCCCATAAGGCTTTCTGATATTCCCAAGGTTAACACTAAGCTCAACGAGGCAGGGATAAATACCATTCACAATTTTATATTTGGTTTGCCGGGAGAAGATGACCATGACCGCAGAGCTGCGGTTGAATTAATGCTCAGGCTAAAAAGTATAAATCCTTATGTAAGGGGGATGGCTTATTTTTTTACTCCTTTCCCTGGTACGCCCATAATCAAGGATATTGAGAAGGAATATGGTAATTTTTCCCGAAATATTTCTTTTTGGAAGGATTGCGAGATCATAGGTTTGCGGGAAAGCTATAAATTTCGCCCCTGGCTTAAAGAGGACGAACAATTATTCCTAGGTGATTTTATGTCTCTTTTTAAGGATTTATTCCAGAGTATAAATCAGCCATTAACGCAAGAGCAGTGCTCAAGAATCAATAATTCTTCTCGGTTAAAGTATATCTTTTCAGGTATGGATAGGGTTAATTTTCCCAAAGACCGTGAACCAAAGTATCTTTTAGATAAGGTTTTGAAGGCGCGCGCAGCGTCTGTTCATTAAACTGTCATAAATATGGAAAATAAGAATATAGTGGCTATAGTGCAGGCAAGAATGGGATCGCAAAGGCTTCCAGGTAAAGTATTGCTTCCTATCGGCAATAAGCCGGTTTTAGCGTGGGTTCTTTCCCGGCTTAGCCATTGCAGGCTAATAAATAAGATTATCGTAGCAACATCTGTTAATAGTATTGACGACTCTATTAGAAAATTATGCTTAGATTTTAATGTCACCTGTTTTAGCGGCCCTGAAGAAGATGTGCTTGAGAGATTTTATATGGCCGCTGTTGAAACCAAAGCGGATGTTATTATAAGGATTACCGCTGATTGCCCCTTTATTGATCCTGAAATTGTGGATGGCCTTATTGCCACGCACCTTAAAAACAGCAATCAATATACCGCAAATGATACCGTGAAAAGCTATCCTCGGGGGGTTGATGCGGAGGTGATAAATTTCGGAACGCTCGAATATCTAATGAAGAAGGCAAAACAACAATATTATCGTGAGCACGTAACTTCCTATATTTATGAACACCCTGAAGAATTTAAAACCGAGATAGTGCGCGGAAAACAGTATTATGAAAACGGATTTATTTTAAGGCTCTGCGTTGACGAGATGGATGACCTTGTCCTATTAAAAAGGATATATGATTTTTTTTCGCCAAGGGAAGATTTTAATTTAAGGGAGATAGTTGATTATTTGGCGGCAAACCCCGGTTTAATAAAAATCAATGAGAATGTTAAGCAAAAAACCAGGTGAACTAAGAGTCCTGTTTCGCACAGACGGTAATGCAAATATCGGCCTTGGCCA
>JAPLLP010000073.1:2928-4420 GCA_026387515.1 Candidatus Omnitrophota bacterium
ATAAGGGATTTAAACCTCGCTAAGGGAATAAGGGAGAGCCTAAAATGCAAGGTCAGCTTTGCCTTTAATCATGAGAAAGCGTTATCAAGACTAGCAAAGGCGAAAAACTTTAAGGTAACTCGTTTGCCAATTGCTCAAAATTTTGATCTGATTATTGCTGATTCACCCTATCTAAGAAAGAGTGATTTTAGGAAGATTAGAGGAAAAACTAAAATATTGTTAGTTATATCAGAGGGGGGGCGTAATCTTCCCTTAGAAGCCGATATTTTGTTAATCCCGAACTTAAACAATATCAGGCTTAATGGCGCCTATAAAAATTTGAAGTATCTCTCTGGCAGGCAATACTTGCTATTGGGAAAAGAATTCATGGATTTGGCAGGCAAGAAAAAAATAATAAACCGCGATGTTAAGAAAGTTTTTATTTGTTTTGGAGGAAGCGACCCCGGAAATATAAGTAAAAAGGCGATAAATATACTTAAGAAATACGATGGCCTATCTAACCTTAAAGTTACTTTAACTCTAGGGCACGCTAATATTAAAACCCCTTATTTTAAAAAAGCAAATTTGAGGCAATATAATATTGAGTTGAGGATTGGTATAACAGATGTGGCAAAATACCTTTTTGATGCAGACCTGGCAATTATTAGCGGCGGAACCCTAATGTATGAGGCTTGCGCATTGGGTATCCCTTCAATTATTATCTCTCAGAATAAAGACCAGGAAAAGGAAGCAAAATTTTTAGAAAAATCAGGAGCGGTTTTTAATTTAGGGCCGCATCAATATTTAACAGAAAAGAGTTTCCTGGATTTATTCTCACTAGCGCTTGAAGATTTTGAGGTTAGAAAGAAATTATCCATAAAATGCAAGAAATTAATTGATCCCTTTGGGGTGAACAGGGTGGTTAAGAAGATTGCGGCTAAGATCGGAGGACTCTAATGGACTGGAGGAAAAGAAGGGTATTAATAACCGGTGGCGGCGGTTTTATCGCTAGTCACCTTATAGAACGATTGGTAGGGGCAGGCGCCAAGGTGAGGGTTTTTGTGCGCTATAATTCAAGAAATAACTTTGGGTTGGTTGATCGCCTGCCTTCGGAAGTTAGAGAAAAAATCGATGTGATCGCGGGAGATGTCAGGGATTATAATGCTATTTATGGAGCGGCAAAAGGAGTAGATATGGTTTTCCATTTAGCCGCATTAATAGCAATCCCATATTCTTACGTTCATCCTAAGGACGTAATCGAAACAAATATTATGGGTACCTTTAATGTTATGGAGGCGGGAAGGAGATTGGGGGTTAGAAAAATTGTGCATACCTCAACTAGCGAGGTATACGGCACTGCGATCACTGTCCCTATTTCAGAGGTTCACCCCTTACAGGCTCAGTCTCCTTATTCCGCCAGCAAAATTGGGGCGGATAAGATCGCGGAGAGTTTTTTCCGGTCTTTCGCAACGCCGGTAGCTATAATCAGGCCTTTTAATACCTATGGCCCAAG
>JAPLLP010000242.1 GCA_026387515.1 Candidatus Omnitrophota bacterium
AGCCTGATCTCGTTATCCAAAAAACCCAGATCAAACGGGGCGTTATATGAACAAAGGCAGCTGCCCTCAATAAAACTCAGGAATCCCGGTAAGACTATTCCTATATCGGGCGCGGCAGAAAGCATATCGTGGGTTATCCGGTTTACCTGAAATGCCGCGGGAGAAATCTGGCGATGAGGATTAACCAGGAATTCAAAAGTTGCCAATTTTTCCTTACCCTTGAATCTTATAGCGGCGATCTCAACTATCCGGTCGCCGGACTCCGGCTCCAATCCGGTAGTCTCGGCATCAAATATGGTGAATTCGACTTCTTCTAGCTTTCTATTCACTTATTTTTGGCCTGGTAGCAATGTATGCGGGGATCAATTTTACGGGGTGATAGGAAAGCTTTACTGTTTTAAGGTTCTCTAATCCCGAATCATCCATAATATTAATATATTGATACCGCTCCAATTGACGGCAGAATTCACGAAAGATAAATTGGGCTATTCCCTTATAAGACAGGTCCGCCACCTCATACAAGACGCAAAAATTATCTTCGTTAAGACTAAACCCGAAACTAAAGGCCTTAACCTGGTTATCTACCTTTATCACCCGGCCTTCTAAATCAAGCCGGAAATAGTCTTCTAACAATATTTGAAGACAGCTATAGCTATCTTCAAGCATCCCTTGGTACACGCGGTCATCGATCCGTGCCTTGCGCTCTTCTTTCCACGCCTCATAAAGCGTAAGACAATCCTCGATATCTTCCTGAAAAAATTCCCTGAATTCAAACTGATTGTTTTTAATAAAATGGTTGCAATTTGCCCGCTGGGATTTAAATTTATTGCCGGCGAGAGCGGACAGATCCTGTCTCTGACAAAGATAGTCGCAGGATTTATATCTTATCTCGTAACCGAATTCCCGGTATAAAGAAATGTCTTTCTGCTCTACATTCTCGATGCGGGATATATTGGAATGGGAATTAAGCTCATCCAGGATCAAGAAAACCTTCTCCAGGACCTTGCGATTCCTGCCTTTATTCAGTGGCGGCAGGTATACGAAACTGCCGAACCTATCTTTAAAAAATACGCAGAGGCTCTCTTCGATCACCGCCCAGGATATTTCATAGAGCCTTTTCCAGAGATAAATATTCTGAAAGGAGTAAACCGATAATTCGTGCCTTTCTGAATGCAGATAATAATTAACAATCTCTTTATCGCTAAGGGCTAATTCCTTAAATTCCATGCCGCTTAAATGTTGCGTCAAATATCTAACTCCATAATATGGCCCACGCTTTCGTAGGCCTGCAAGATATGCGGATTGTCTTTAAATAGCTTTAGATACGGTGCCGAATTAAGCAGTCCCGCCAGATACTCCACGTATTCCTTAAATTCCTGAGTGTTTATTTTTTCTTCGATATAAGGGCAATTAAGGTCCACCGTCAAAAGAATCTTTTTGTTACGCATATTTATGATAAAGGGATAGAGCTGGCACTCAAAAGGCCGGCCCCCATAAATCCTGCACTCGTTATCCTGGGCCGATAGAAATGGGCAAATAGACCCTTCTGCGCAAGGATCCGGCACGGCCATTAATCTTCTCTCCCGCGAAATAGCCGCGCTGGGGATCTTCTTATCCAGTAATTCTTGAATCTCCTCGTCCAGGAGGCAGGGTACCCAGACAGAATCCGCCTCTTTAAATCGACAGCACCCCTTGCATTTAAGGCAATACTCACTGGGCACAAATTGTTTGATCATTTTACCACGCTCCCCAAGGCAACTTTTCTCAAGGTGGAAACAACCGCAATCCCTTCCAGGTCCGAGGCAGCCAGAAGCATACCCTGGCTTTCTACGCCGCGAAGCATTGCCGGCTCCAGGTTATCCACCACTACCACCTGTTTTCCTATCAACTCTTCTTTCTGATAGGAACCTTTGATGCCCGCAACGACCTGCTTGGTCTTCTCCCCCAGATCAACGATAATGACATAAAGCCTGTCGGCATTAGGATGATCGTTGACTTCCTTTATTTCGCCGATCCTTAATTCTAATTTTTTAAAATCCTCAATAGTGATCATATGTTCCTCCTCAGAACGTAAGCTCCATAGATAGCTCTAATTGATAGGCCGGATCAGCCTTGCCGTCTCCCCTTATATACGGGCTAAGCAAACTTCCATCAGTATCATCCCTGTGTTCCTTATAGTATTTTCCAGGCAGGAAATATCCGCCCAGGAAGCTTAAGGTCAGATGTTTGTTCGCCTTATAATCGAGCTGCATATCCCACTCGCACCCCATCTCCCTGGATAAATATCTGCCCTCTCCGTCAAGCGTGCCCACGGGACGGGCAAAAGACATGATATAATAATTATACGACTTTAAGCCTAATTTAGAGGTCAATGCGTAATCAAGAACCAGGGATGGCAAGATAATGTTCTCAAAATCCGAAGAGTCAAGCGTTCCCGGGCGGATCACTCCGGAATGCAGCCCGCAACCGCTGCCCATAAATACCACCGGCCGCTCTTCGGAATTACAGGCGCTAACCGAGCCGCCCAGGTTTTCATTAAGTGGCGAAAATGAACTAAAGGCCCTGTTCTTAGAGCTTGAAAGAGTGGTAAATGCGTCTTGCGCCATGTCCGGAGTCACCTTGTTCCCCGAAGCCAGAAGAAAATGTAGGCTGGAGGTCAACTTTCCGCATTCCCTGCCTCCTGCCAGATACACTAAGTATCCGGCATGTTGAATATCTTCAAAATCCGGGCTTTCGCTCTCTGCCCCGCCAAAATTACTGGCTGCTTCAAACCTGAAAAAAAGCTTATCTTTTTTTATCCCTAAAGCAAGGCCGTATGTCCCTAAGATATCCCTTTTTACGGGAGCGCTAAAGTAGTTGTCCCTTTTTCCGCTTGAGGTATAATCAACCAGCGCTCCGATATAAGGCTGCAAAAAACTTTCTTCTTTGCCAAATCTGGCATCCGCGGCAAAAAAATTAGAGACATTATGATGATAAAAATAGCCTTGTTCTCTATCTTGCTCTATATGCGGCCCGCGCGGGTTTTTATATACCACTTCCGGCCGGCAATAATATAATCTCCAGAGCGTGCCTTCTGTTTCCCGGTAAAGGGTAGTGCCGAAATTCTCAAAAGAGCCGTTTAAGCTGAACCCATAACCCACCTCATAGGGATATAGTCCGGCTTTAACCCCGAGGTCCTTGACCAGCGGCAGATCAAACCATGCCTCCTCAATCTCGGGAAGTAACTCCTCATTTTTGTATCTCTCTATGCGGCCGCCGGTATTGATCAGTGTGTTATGGATGAATAGTGGCGCGTCATAATCTCCAGGGCCGTTCCTCTCCAACTTAAGAAAAAGGCGTGCCGGGCTAACCTTGGATTGACAGGTAAAAGCCAGATTATAATCTATACCTAAATACACGGTGGAATCATCCTTTTGAGAATTATCCAGGTCCACCACATTATTAAAACTCACCACATCAGTCCTGAAGTAACTATCTATTGACAGCTCAAAGTCTTCGGTCTCTAATAAAGGGCCTGCAAAACACGCTGCCGGCAGTAAAAATGCCAGTGCTAATATTAATATTGTTATTTTAGGCATATTTTTGTCTAAAATCACCTATTAGTATACTACCGCAAGCCCCTCTTGCCAATCAAAAACAAAAAAGACGCCTCACCGAAGCGTCTCTCCTTGAAACCCTGTTTTCCATAAAGGCCTAAAAACTTCCTATTTTTACGCGCGCATTGACAAAATAGATCACGCTCTCCAGTTCCAGCTCAAGATTTACATTATTAATTACCGTTTCCTGCGGGGCCTTAAGGGGTATGGGCGCAAAGTTAAGCACGCCTCGTATCCCGGAAGAAATCATCATATCCAAGACCGGCTGGGCGGCAGTGTCCGGAACCGCGATCACCCCTATTTTTATCTTATTAGCGCGTACGAACTCTTTTAAATCGACAAGCGGAAAAACCGGGATCTTGGTATTGCGGAGGCATTTCTTGGGGTCAATGTCAAAACAGGCGGTGATCTTAATCCCCTCTTTTTCAAAGCCGTTATATTTCATCAGCGCGGTGCCGATATTCCCCGCGCCCACCACAACTACCTTCTGTATCTTGTCCTTGCCTAAAATGCTATTGAGCTTCTCAAGGAGGATATCAGTCTGATAACCCCCTCTTTTATTGCCTGAAATCCCTACAAGAGAAAAATCTTTTCTTACTTGAGAAGGCAACACTCCAACCGCATCCGCGAGGTTATTTGAGAATACCTTGATATTCCCCAGCTCCCTTAATCTATAGAGGGCATTCTTGTAGCGAGAAAGCCGGATGATGCAATTTTTATTAGTGATCATCCCACTGTCTTCTAAACCCTTATCGGTAAAATCACGAAAGGGACTCCCTGGCGGTATAATCTTTTCTGTAAGGCAAATACGGTATAGTTATGCAAGAGCCTCAAGATAAATGAATCCTTGGGGAATATTAGCCAAAAAATACCGCGTTAGGAAAACGCTTAAGGATATCAAGGGAGGCCTCGTTCACCTCTTCTACGACGTCAACCCCAACCAAGGAAATACCTTCAGCATAATAGCCGTTCTTCTGCATAAACTCCACATAACGCTTGATATCACTTTTGACATTCGAATCCAGGTTTTCTACCTCGTGGGCACCTTTAAAGTTTCCGGCATCTACTACCCCCACTTCCACAAAAATAAAATTTTTAAACGACTGGCCGAATAATCTCATTACCCCGAAAAGGGTATGCAGGCCCATACCGTTAAAACCATTCACTACCAATACCGCGGTCTTGGCCTTGGGGTCAAATTGCGGATGATGCTGCGGTTTAATTTTGCCTCCGGGGAGGATATTTTCATCCGAAGACTCTACTGCCGCTACCAATGTATTCAACCTCCGCAAGAGCGCAAGGGTCTTACGATAGTGCTGCCGTATAACTATGGCCAAGACAACCAATGTGCCGGTAATAATCAAGGTGATCCAGCCGCCCTCATTAAACTTAAAGACAATCATAGATACAAGTATAAAAGAGGTCAAGACTAACCCTATGCCATTGATAAACAATTTCCTTAACCAGGCCTTAACTCTCTTACGATAAGCCCACCAATGACGGACCATGCCGAATTGAGAGAGCGAGAAGGTGATAAACACGTTGATGCTATATATGATCAAGACGCCGTTCTGAGTAACCAGCCTGTCGCTGAGCATCGAGAACCTTGTGGGAAACCACCGGTCAACCGCCATGTTTCCCAAGACCCTCGGGCCGTCGATAAATCCGGTTTGCGCGGCGACAAACAGCAGGGCGGCTTCCGCAACCAGGGCAACCAGAACAAAAGTATGACTGAAACTACTACCCCATCCTCCCGTGGCCATCTGGAAAAGAGTAGCGTTAAGAGTTTTCCCCGGCTCCGCTTTAATATTGTAGAGAATGTAGGTTACCATCAGGCCCAAGACCATGAATGCCAGGGAAATTGCCATATAACGCATGGTATGCTTGGCAGTCTGCACCCTGGGTTCCCGCAAAACCGGGATACCATTACTCACCGCCTCTATACCTGTATATGTACCGGCTCCCATACTGTAAGCGCGCATGATCAGAAATAACATCCCAAAAATCCCCACCTGAGAAATAGTGTTATTGATATCGGCCTTGGTAGAAACAATCACTTCCGGCAAGGCCGGCGCGTGTTTAAGCAATGCGTACAAAATGATAAAAATATGGGTAAGCACAAAGGTGAGAAAAATGGGCATCAAGAATAGTATGGACTCCTTCACCCCCCGCATGTTTAACAATGTCAGCATCAGGACAATAAAAAAAGCGAAAACAAGCCTGTAGGCATGCCATTGTATAGGCAGGAGGCTGAATATGGCGTCCGCGCCGCTGGCAATAGAAACAGTGATAGTAAGCACGTAATCGATAAGCAGCGCGCATCCGGAGACCATACCCACGGTGGGAGACAATAATTTGCTGGCCACCAGATAACCTCCCCCGCCGTGGGGAAAGAGCTCGACGATCTGGCTGTAACTGGAGCTGATAATAAAAATGGTAAAAACCGTGGCCAAGGCCACAAAGATACTCAGGTAGGTATGGCCGTTTAAGGCCAGGAATGCCTCTTGGGGGCCGTAACAGGACGAAGAGAGGCCGTCCGCTCCCAGGCCTATCCAGGCAAAAAAGGCAATCAGGGAGAGCTTATAAAAGATACTAGAATCTTGGGGGTTACGCGACCCCCCGATGATCAGGTTTTTTACTCTCCGTAGAATTGACAAGCTAACCCCTTATTAGTATTCTTTATTGAGTTTCCTAAATCCGAGGCGGCCGTGTTTAGAATATATTATGGCCCCGAATATTAAAAGCGCGCATAAGGCTATGGTGAAAATAACGCCTATATCGGTCCTGTGGCAGCGAATAATAATAGGCGCGGCGAGCAAAGAAACCAGGTTGATGACTTTGATCATCGGATTCAACGCCGGACCGGACGTATCTTTGAGAGGATCTCCTACTGTATCGCCTACCACAGAAGCCTTGTGCGCCTCTGAGCCTTTTCCGCCGTATAGCCCATCTTCAATGGTCTTCTTGGCATTATCCCACGCCCCTCCGGCAGTGGCCATAAATACCGCTAAAAGCTGGCCCGAGAGTATTACTCCGGCAAGAAACCCGCCTAAGGCCTCCACATTCAAAACCAGCCCGATCAAAATCGGACTTAACACGGCAATTAAAGCTAATCCGACGAGCTCTTTCTGGGCGGAGATAGTGCAGATATCCACTGCTTTTTTATAATCCGGCTTGACCTTGCCTTCCATCACGCCCGGGATATGAAATTGGCGGCGCACTTCGTCTACGATCAATGCCGCGGCCCTGGCCACTGAATTAATGGTCAAGCTGGAGAATAAGCAGGGGATCGCGCCGCCGAGAAGCAACCCGATAAAAACCATGGGCTCGGAAACGCGTATTCCAGTAGTAAGAAGCCGCAGACTCTCCTGGATACCCATTTGCGCCTGAACCTTGGTGATATCGGTAAGAAACGAGCCGAATAAAGATACCGCGGCGATAACCGCTGAGCCGATCGCCACCCCTTTGGTAATAGCCTTGGTGGTATTGCCTACCGCGTCCAGGTCTGCCATGATCTGGCGCGCCTTTGGTTCAAGATGAGCCATCTCCCCGATCCCATTGGCATTATCGGATATCGGGCCAAAGGAATCCATGGCCACATTATTGCCGGTCAGGGTAAGCATACCGATGCCGGTCATAGCCACACCGTAAAGCACAAATACTACCGGTTGGCCCCAATAAAGCAGGACAGCCGCTAAAATAGTAAGGGCGATCACCACAAACTGCCAGGCCGACGACTCAAAACCAATGGATAAACCGCGTAAAATTAAAGTTGCCGATCCGGTCCGGGAAGATTCCGCTATCTCTTTTACCGGAGCGTGCTGGGTGTGGGTAAAATATTTGGTGATCTCATCGATGACGATCGCCAGTAGTATGCCTACCCCCACGGAGAAAAAAGCCCTCCATTCGTGCATATAAAAATGGGCTAAAAACAAAAACGCCACCAACGAGATTCCCGCGGAGGCATAAAAACCGTGATTAATGCTTTTAAAGGCATCTTGTGATTTGCCATCATCGCCCTTCTTCCCTTTTACCAGGTATGTCCCTATGATAGAGGAGAGCACACCGATGCCGCGCACCAATAGAGGAAAGATGATCCATTTGATCTGCCCGGTTATGGCAACCAGGGCCAGGCCGAGGATCAAGCCGGAGACGATAGTCACTTCGTAAGACTCAAATATGTCCGCGGCCATACCGGCGCAGTCACCTACGTTGTCGCCTACAAGGTCGGCAATAACCGCGGCGTTACGGGGATCATCTTCCGGTATATTCTTTTCCACTTTCCCTACTAAATCTGCGCCCACATCCGCGGCCTTGGTATAAATGCCTCCGCCGACGCGCATGAATAAGGCCAGCAGCGTCCCGCCAAATCCAAACCCTAAAAGCACATCCGGAGAAGCCAGGCCAAAGATGATAAAGATCGTCGTCCCACCCAAAAGGCCTAATCCGTCGGTAAGCATACCCGTGATAGTCCCTGTCCGGTAGGCGATCTTTAAAGCTTCGGCAAAACTTCTTCTCGCAGCGCTGGCCACGCGGACATTCCCCTCAACCGCCATACGCATGCCAAACTGGCCCACCATAAGCGAAAAGAAAGCGCCCATGACAAACGCGGCGGCCCGGCCT
>JAPLLP010000298.1 GCA_026387515.1 Candidatus Omnitrophota bacterium
ATATTTTAAATATATCTTTGAATGCCGGAGTTACGACTTCCTCCAGTGTAAGCCTTAAAATAGCTAATTTGGTAAATCCAAAATATTCGCAGACCACAGATAATTTCAAAATGACGATTAAGAATGTTGATGGTAATACTGTAGATAAAGGTGAGCGCGCCGGAATCGCTATATTGCCTACGCAAATACAGTTTGTAACTCCTGCAGCAGGAGATGTGTATTCAGTAGGTGATAGTAAGGCTATTAAATGGCAGGTGACTGATGGTAATATATCCAGAACCGGCAGCCATTGGATAGTGGAACTTGCTTCTGACATTAATTTTACTTCGTCTATAACTGTACAAGAAGGCCTGGCGCAGGTAGATGGAAACAATAATATGTATTTTGTATTGTCTGTAGATTCAAGCATGCTTTCAGAGGCCGTTTATTTAAAGGTGTCATGTACGGATACTTTATATACCGGCGTTACGGCGACCTCCGGTCAATTTAGCATAAGGCCGGCCGCCGGATTTATAGATTTTGTTTCTCCTGTTTTAGCCGTTAAATGGGCTATTGGAAGCAATAATATAATAGAATGGAATACGCAGGGAGCGGTCTCCAATAATTTCAAAATTGAATATCTTGCTAAGGGGGTCTGGACAACTGTTTATGAGCAAGGCGTAACTAGCGGTTCAATTAGCAAAACAGCCGGTACGCAATGGTATCAGGATAAATGGTCTTATACCTGGACTGTGCCGCAGGCGACGGAACTTCCCGACGCGAATGTAGTAATAAAAGTTACTAATCTTGATAATAATATCGTCACCAAAACTACAGCGGTTTTTGAAATTGCTACTGCCTATATTAAGATAACCAGCCCGGTAATAGGGGTTACCTGGGTAAGGACCGAGACTAATAATATTACCTGGGAAGGCCAAGGTGCAGCAGGTACCCGGTTTAGCATAGTGTATTCGAATGCAGGCGTGACAACTGAACTTTATAATGGGGTAGTTGAGAGGAATTTTGCTGAAGAAAAATGGAAGTATAGTTATGCTTGGGTAGTAAACGCAGATATTACACCGACCGATTCAGCAACAATTATAATCACTAATTTAGATAATACCGCGATTACAGATACCTCTGCTTTATTCAGTATAAATGCAAGCGGTAAATTAGAAATTCTTGCTCCACTTGAAGGTGCGAAATGGGTTATTAGCGCAAAATATACGATAAAGTGGAATTCTCAAGGGCAAGCGCTCAACAATTCTGCTTTAAGGATGACTTATACCGCAGACGGGATTGCGGAAACCTTGATTACTAATTCTGCTTCTAATAATGGCGGTAAGGATTTTACCTGTCCTTTTACTGCGCTTAACAATGTAAAAATACATTTGTCCCAGATAGGCGGGGATGTTAAGGCTGATTCCGGCGCATTTAATTTTGTGGCAGTTCCTTCGCTTCAGTTTGTATCTCCGGTTTTGGATGATACCTGGGTTGCTTCTTTCAGTAAAGAGATAAAATGGAGCAGTGTCGGAGAGGGGATGACGCAAAAGTTAATGATTAAATATTCAACTGATGGCGGCTCTACATATCCTAATACGATTTTTGATTATTCCAAAGATTCTTACGCAGAAAAGATATCCGCTGTAACGGTAGGCTCGATTACCAACTATACATTTACCTGGGTTGTGCCGGTTAACTACAGTAATAACGTTAAAATTTC
>JAPLLP010000340.1 GCA_026387515.1 Candidatus Omnitrophota bacterium
GAGCACCCCTAACGCGGTACCATAATCGATAGTTGCCAAGATTCCGGCGTTACAAATGGTCAACACCGCAGAATTATTCTTAATAAACCCCGAGCCCCAAAGGCCGATCCTGCGACAGGTAACTTTATCTTCCTGAATAACTAAACGCGCCTCTTGAAAGAGCAATTTTTTAATTTCTGCCACACTCTTATCTTTATTCCTTACTGCCAAGTTACGCATTCTTGCAATTCCCCAGAAAAGATTCCTCGCCGTCGGCCGGGAACCGGCAAGATAATCCGCAATCTTAGTCAACTCTTTATTAAAAATCTTGGCATTTTTAGCTTTGATATCTCTTGCGCCCAGATATATACCCAAGGCAGCTACCGCACCTAGAGCCGGCGCTCCGCGCACCTTAAGCTGCTTAATTGCCAACCAAAGATCCCGCAGATTATCGATATCCAAATAGACAAGCCTTTGAGGTAATTTGGTCTGATCGATGATCCTGATTTTATTCTTCCGCCACCCTATAGTCTCTAAATGCATATTTTTAAAGTCCGGTTAATTTAGCCAAAAGGCTTTTCCTTACCTTAATCGCCGAATTTGGACACGCTTCCTGGCAGCAAAAACAGTATATGCACCTGGAATAGTCTATGATTATCCTGCCGTTTTTACGCCGAATCAACTGATTCGGACAAGTCTCTATACAAACCCCGCAACTACTGCAATCCTGATGTTGAATAATGGGTCGATACTTGATAAACCTCTTAATAAAATTGACGATCGGCTGAGGGATCCTGCTGCGCAAGGAAGCGGCCGGCAAAAGAAAAGGCTTAATCCCGAGGTCCGCAGGTTTTTCTCCCACGATTTCTATATTATTTAGATCGCATTCGCCCAAGCCTCTTGCCCCAGCCTCTTTATTGGTCAAGACCTCTTGCGGCCTGATTCCCATAAGCTGCGCCAGGACACTATCCACTGCCACGCCATCCTGCCCGGAAATAATCAGCCCCAGCTGACGCAAGCTGCCGCTTGTTCCAGGACCATCCCCTTCCATAGCCACAATGCCATCCACCACTGATAACGCCGGTTTTTTCTGTTCATAAATATCGACCACTATCTTGCTAAATTCCTTGGGCTTAAAATATTTTTTATGTAGCTCGGTTTTATAGGTCCCTGATACTAAACCATAGAGATTTTTTACCGCGCCGGTAAGCAGAGTAAGCTCGTGGGTCTTAAATTTAGGCACTGACACCAGATACTGACATTCATCGATCCAGGTAGTCAAGGGAAATTTACCCCGCCAGCGCCGTTTATCAAAACGCACCAGCGTCACATCTTCTTCTCTGCACACCCGCTTAATCCCGGTTTGCTCATAAACATTATCCACGTTTTCCGCTTGGGCTCCCCAGACACTAGGACCGTCGCCCACATATATTTTACAGAGATTCTCCTTGAGAACCTTTATCACCGCGCGCACCACCTCAGGATGAGTATCAATACCCGCCTCCGGAGGCTTAGCCATCAAAAGGTTAGGCTTGACCAAAACGCATCCTCCGGAAGGCACAAACTTTTCTATCCCACCCAAGAGACCTATTGCAGTTTTAACCTTTTCATATACCAGCGACGGTTCATAAGAAGCACACCTGACTACGGCAACCTGTGGTCTCATTGTAATTTAAAAAAATTAATGGCGTTACGGGAGGTAACCTCCGCAATCTCCTCCAGACTCTCTCCCCGTATCCTGGCGATCTCGCTGGCCACGATTTTAACATGCGCCGGCTCGTTCCTCTTGCCGCGGAAACCTTCCGGCGACAAAAATGGGGCATCTGTCTCGAGCATCAATCTATCTTTCGGAACCAGCTTAACTAGGTCCCGCAGGTTTTGCGCCTTTTTATAGGTTATATTACAAGTAAAAGAAACAAAAAATCCCAGGTCCAGGCACTCCTTTAAAAATAGCTCATCTCCGGAAAAACAATGCACCACTGCCCGTATCGGCATCGCTTCCCTTAAGATGCTTAATGTATCTTCCTGGGCCTGGCGGGTATGTATGACTAAAGGCAGATCCTTTATTTTAGCTAAATCCACAAGCGACAAGAATAATTTTTTTTGATTCTCAGCCAAAGAATAATTCTTAAAATAGTCCAGCCCTATCTCTCCGATAGCCACTACCTTTTCCTGACTGGCCAATTTTTCCAGACTTTGAAGATTAACCTGGGAAAACCCGTCAGCCTCGTGAGGATGGATACCTACCGTAGCAAAGACGCAAGAATATCTCTGGGCAAGGTCAATCGACCTGATCGAACCCTCAAGGCTTGAGCCGATATTTATTATGTATTCAATACCCTCGGATTTAGCCTGTTGGATGACCGTATCGCGGTCTAAATTATATTCCGGAAAATCCAAATGGCAGTGGGTTTCGATAAACATATGTAATTATTTTTTTGTCTCAATGCGGGGGAATAACGGGCTACTTTTGGAAATCGCCTTCTCGCCTATCTGCTCCTTGATGGATTCTGCGGTCCGGGGCATAAATGGATAGAGGCTAAGCTGCACCTGCCGGATTACGTCAACCAGGAGCCGGATAAAAGCCTCGAGTTCTTTAGTCTTATTTTCTTTGACTAAATTCCAGGGTTTAGTTTCTTCCACGTGCTTATTAGCTATATTAATCAATTCCCATATTTTTTCTAATGCTGCGCTAAAATTAAAATCCGAGGAGGCTTCTAGATCCAGCACAACCTGCCCGAAAAGATCATTTGCCTTCTTCTCAATAAGGATACCTTCGCCGCTCAATCTCCCCTTTTCCGGTATTTCTCCGCCATAATATTTCTCGATCATAGTCAATGTACGAAAAACCAGATTCCCCAGATCATTAGCCAGATCCGCGTTGAAACGCCTGATCATCGCCTCTTCGGAAAAATTGCCGTCTAGACCAAAAGGTACGTCGCGCAAAAGAAAATAACGATAAGAATCAACACCGTATTTATCCACCATGGCAAGCGGCGAAACCACATTCCCCAGGGATTTAGACATCTTATTCTCACCCATAAGCCACCATCCATGGGCGAATATCGTATCCGGAGGCCTGATCCCTAAAGCATGCAGCATGATCGGCCAGTATACAGCATGATGCCTTAAGATATCCTTACCTACCAGATGCACCACCTGCGTATCCTCCTGCCACCACTCAGATCGATACTTTCCTTCTTTATCAAACGAGCCCACCGCGCTTATATAATTAACCAGGGCGTCAAACCAAACATAGGCCACGTGGTCCTGGCTAAAAGGTAAAGATATACCCCAACTCAAACGCTCCTTGGGACGAGATATGCAAAGATCGTTTAACGCATTACGACGTAAGAAACTTAATACTTCATTACGCAGGATCTCGGGGCGGATAAACGAGCTGTTCTTCTCAATATAGTCAATAAGCCATTTCTGATAGCTGGAGGTCCGGAAAAAATAATTGGTTTCGGAGATCTTCTCTACCGGCCTTTTGCAATCCGGGCACAGGTGTCCTGCGGCCTGCATTTCGGTCCAGAATGTCTCACAGGGCGTGCAATACCACCCCTCATAGTTATCCTGATAGATATCGCCTTTTTGATACAGAATTTCCAAAGCCCTTTGCACGAAAAGAGTATGCCTTTCTTCAGTAGTCCGAATGAAATCATTGTGGGATATACCCAGCTTAATCCAGAGGTCTTTAAACTGCACTACCACCTTATCCACAAACTCCTGGGGGCTTAA
>JAPLLP010000252.1 GCA_026387515.1 Candidatus Omnitrophota bacterium
TGATGGAACCCCGGAGTCATCTTTTGATCTGGAGGGTGGGTTAGCGTCTCAATACATTCAATTAACGGGATGGGGTACCTATAGCGATCCCAGGAGTCACAGTGATTAAATCTAAAGGACAGAGCGCGTTGGAATATACGCTGTTGATAATCACGGTAGCATCGGCATTTGTTGCTATGAACCTGTATATTCGGCGGGCGGTGAATGCCCGGTTGCACAACATCGAGCTGGAAGTCAATCCGGGGATCATGATACAGAAAATTAAATAGAGGGGTTAAATATGTTAAAAAGTAAGGGTCAGTCAACGCTGGAGTACGTGATAGTGCTAACCGCCATTACCGCGGTGGTCATCGTATTCGCAGGCACAGCGCTAAAGGATCACACGCAACAATCTTTGAACCATGTCGCAGAGCAGATGGAAACTCAGATACAAAAGATTAAATAAACCAAGAAGAGAGGGGGTGAAAAATATGTTATCAAACAGCGATCATTGCAGTGGTCATTGTAGTCGCAGCGGGGGCGTTAAAAACTCACACTCAACAATCGTTGGACCACGTATCAACCCAGATGGAAACACAGGTCAAGAAGATCAACTATGAAGGGACATCAGCGGTAGCACCCGTCTCCGGAGACACAGGAAACGTAGGTGGTTAATTTTAAAAACGTAAAGGAGGTGAAAAACAATGTTACCTAAGTTGAACAAGAGAGCGCAAACGACAGCAGAATATGCCATACTTATTGCTATTGTAATAGGAGCAGTTGTAGCAATGCAGATGTATATTAGACGAGGCGTGCAGGGTAGGATTAGGAACGTAGTGGACCATGTGGGATCCGGCGGCAAGGTAGGAGATGCGGATTTCACATTTAGTAAGGAGCAGTATGAACCTTACTATGCTTCTTCCGAGGCTACGAGCGGACGCCAATCTAATGAGCAGGAAATATTGGGTAAGGGCGGAGTAGTGGGTAGGGCCGCGGTTGAGCAGACTAAGCAGAACCGTCAGGTGGTTAATGGTTGGTTGGCAACAGATACAGCAACGGCGCAGGCTGCGATTGTTCCCGCAGCGGGTACCAGGCCAGCTACGCCAACGGTGCCTGATCCGGATCCAGCATCTTAAAATTAATTTTAATTAAGGAGGTGAAAATAGATGTTTATCCATATGAATAAAAGAGGTCAGAGTACCTTGGAATATGCCGTAGTAATCGCGGTTATTGTGGGTGCGTTACTTGCCACGCAGGTATATTTTAAAAGAGGTATCCAGGGGAAATTCAAGCAGTCCGCCGATGATATAGGCGCGCAGTTCTCTCCCGGAGCCAGTAAATACGACTATACCACAACCAGCACAATGCATTCTTCGGAAAAAGTTGAGCCCGGAGCAGGCCCTGCCGCTCAGGCGCCGGGTAGCGGCGCTGGTTATAGAGGAGACAAGACCACCACTACCAGCGATCAGCTACAGGACAGGAGTGGTACAGAAAAGGTAGAAGGCTATGCCAGCACAGGAGAATATTGGGGTAAGCAAGCCCAATCTGTATCTCAATAAAGTAAGGATTCTATGAAACAGAGAATTCTTAAGAAATCCATCGGCCAGAGCACAGCAGAATATGCTGTGCTCTTGGCCGTCATGGCAGCAGCGCTGCTGGCCATGCAGGTGTACGTAAAACGCGGCCTGCAGGGCAGGATCCGCAATCTATCCGACCAGCTCAGCACCTATCATTATGAGCCGGGCCGGACCATCTCATCGTATACAACACAGCAAACAGGTCAGTCTACTCAGGGCTACGAAAATGGGATTACCAGGAGCCAGATCCCTGAGACCTGGGTTGACGCTTCAGGACAACAGCATAAAGGCGAACAAACCATAAAGAGGGGGTTTGAAAATGTTACGCCCGTGGACGTTGAACAAGAATAAAGGGCAGGCCACTACGGAATTGGCGATCATGGGGGCGATAGTGCTTATGCTTTTAAGCTACTTGGTCTCCCAAGGATTCTTATATAATAACCGTCAGGCCCTGGAGATGTATACCTTTAGGCAGGCTTTGAAATTAAGCAAGGATCAGGAAAGGGGTATCAACCTTACCGTAATAAGGGACGTGATTACCCCTTCTTTTTTTACCGGATTAAGCCGCCAGAGGCTGATGGCTTCGAGTATCGTAGACTATAATCCCTGGATAATATGGCAGGCATATGATGAGGATCCGGAGGATACCGCTTACCGTCAGCTGGTGCAGGTCAATGACGCGATGATCAAGGGAGGGAATTTCATGGAGGTCCCCCCTACTAAATCGAATACCGGAGATGGTCTGCGCTGGGGGACTTCTACGGTAGAAGAGATCGACCCTCAGACACAGCCTGTCAGGGTATCTGGTAGGGTTTCTACCTATTCATCGGAAATAGATAGCCAGGAAAATCCGAATTATATAGCCAGTGATGGGTTTACGCCGAAGCAGGGCGATAAAAAAGTGGTGAAAAAGAATGAGAGCAAGGATTTTGTACCTATCGCAATTACCTTTGAGCCCGCGGAAAAGATCCAGCAGAATTATCAAAAGGAGAATTGGGGCAGTAAAGACAGTAACCCCGGATATGTAAGCAATGCTGGTTCAGTACCTATATATAATATACCGGCGAATATAGTTTTGAATTTTAGCGAGACTTTAAAGCGGGAGAGAATGGTTGATACGGAAAACCCCAAGCGTTAAAAACGGGCAGGTGATACTGGAGGCAGCGCTGGTCATTATCAGCCTGGCTACCTTTGCCGTGGCTTCGATGCGCATATTTTCTAACCTTAACCTGAACATGACCGACCGCATCGATCATTACAAAGATACGCGCGCCAACGCCATTAATAATGGCGGAGACGATCCCTTAAGCTACCTGTATTACTATACGCACAATCCTTCGACCGGCACGGGTTCTAGCTCGGGCTTTGATGTTACCTTTCTTGAGGACCCCCATATATTTGACGCCTCCAGGCTTCTCGAAAAAGAAAACAATATTATAAATATTATCCTTCCATATAAGATTCAACAGGCCTATTATTTAGCCAAGGATGTGGATTGTTCTTTAGTTGATAACTGGTATCCGGACATAACATGGGTTTTCCCTGAGCGTATACCATTAGTAAAAAGTCTTGCCAGGGAATGTAAGGATCTTGCTAATGAGGCATATGGCGATTTTGGCAATGCGATTAATAGTTTTAAGGCGGCCCTGGGGTACTCTTCTGCTACAGTGATCACGGAAGGAGCGCTTCCCGCGGTCCCGGCAGGTTCTGATGTGCTACTTAATCCCGGGCCTTTTAATCCTGCGCCCACCCTGGCGATGTATGGCTTAGTAGATAATCAAAACAATCGAGATAGGATTGAGGCTATCAGGAATCAGAATGCGAGTAACCGCGAGCAAATCAAAAACACCATTGTTTCTTTGCAAAAAGCATATAATGGAGGTATAAAATTTCTCTTAAAAGGCAATCCAAATGTTCCAGTGCCGTCTCCGGTGTATTCAGATGATCCAGAGAACAGCGCTTTTAAGGCGTATATAAGTGGTTATATAGCTCACAATGGCTTGGCGCAATCTTTGGATGACGTGTCTAAAGATTTTGGAGTTGCCAGTGCTATAGAGGTTTGGTGGTGGGAGTGGTATTGTTGGTATGAGCTGGATAAAACAAGTCACCAAAGCGCGAAAGAGAAGCTGTATTTCATGCTTTCCTATGTTTCACAGTTAAATTTAGGGACGGCGCCCGGCAGTATATCTGTGACCTTAGATGCCGCCACCAAGGGGAGAGTAAAAGATATATACAATGAAATCTACGGTAGTGGCTCTGTTCCTCAAGCAATCAGCAATATCAGCTCTGCCGCTGCAACTGACGCCAGGGCCAAGGCCCAAGCAATAACCGCAACGTTCAATTCCCTGGGTTTAAGCCTGCTTAGGGATAATGCGGATGAGCTGGAGAAGAATCTGGGGCAGGCCATTGCCAGATGGGACGCTAATAACCCTCCGGCGGTAAACGATTACATATATATCAGCGAAGGTAATGAAAAGGTTATCAGCGTAAATACCGATTCCCATACTGCTACCCTACAGCGGCAGATACGCGCTGGCGAACTGATCACTACTGCCGGAGGGGGACAGGGTAAGGTTACCAATGTCGCTGCCGATCCTTCCATTGCCACAATAGAGTTGTTAGAGGTTCAACTGGGACTTACGTCACCGGCATTTTCAACGATCACGATAGGGGGCAAGGTTTACCCTTCGCTTAATCCAGGAAATACGTTATATAGCTCTCGGGGATGGCAGTGCAAGGTTAACAGCGTAACAGCGCCATCTCAGAATCCCACAACTCATGTTGTTACTCCTCCTACTGCGGTAATAGAGCTTGTATATAAAACGGTGCTAATAAATTATCTTGATCTAAAAGACAACAACCTGCGCCATGCCCAGACAATTATCCGCTTAATATACACATTCGCTGTAAACGGTAATTCCGGAAATGACGCGAACTTGATTTTTTCTGCAACGTTATCTGGCAAGATCGACGAAATATATGGCCATTTGCCCGATGCGGGAGGAGGGCTGTTCGGAGTTGAGCCGCAGGTGCAAACAGCATGGGATCTGCTCTCACTCCTTACTAAAGACGCGGTTAACGACGCCAGTTATAGCCCAGAATTAGTAGATACCCATCCGCTTTTAAACGGCAAAGCCGAGGAGCTTAAGAATAGGCTTGACCGGGCATTAAAAGATTGGCATAATGAAGACAATTTCTATACAGAACTTCATAATCTTAATCCGGTCAGGTTCCCGCTATTTAACAGAACTGAGCTACAGCGCATCATTGCAAGAATATTGCAAGTTTTTGATCAGTCAGCCCTTGTGAGCATACTAACTAATAGCGAAAAGCTGACCTCCCAGGAGAGTTTGAAGATCCTGGAGATACGCTCGATACAGATAACCCGCTCCCAGTTGCTTAGATCGGCGTATCTTGATATCTGGACTATTTATAGAGTTTTGGATTGCCATTGGGTCGGTGGCGCGATCTTTGTGCGCTAAAAATAAGAGGATAAAGCATGTTTTTACTACTAAGGGATAAAAACGGCCAGATTGCTCCTTTCATGGTGCTGGTGATGGCGGTATTGATACTGGCTATTGCCGCTACCGTGATTATCGGGGAAACCGGTTTTACCCGCCTGCGTATGGCGAATATCGCGGATTCCGCGCTCATCTCCGGGGCTTCGGCCTTCTGCCGCAACCTAAACTCCATGCGGCCCATACACAATCAGATGCTCTATAACTACATTACCTTTCAGACCTCGATGTTAATCCAGAGCCCTTTTTTGCACAAGGCTACTGCTTATGCGGAAGCTGCTGCTTTAACCGCGCTATACGTGGAGCAGAGCTATAGCCTTTTCGATGATGCCTGCAAGATCGCGGATAAGATGCCGCAGGAATTGCGTACTTCAGCGTATGATACGACCTTGGGCGGGGCCCTTATTGATGAGCCCAAGCCTTTTAGAGAGGTATCCGGAGTAACCCCTTATCATCAGGTGGCTAACGGCGTCCCTGTTCTGCCCAACGGGACATCTATCTATAGTGTCGATACCTGTAATGAAGCCAACCTCTCTAATTGGAACGAGGTGGGTAGGGATCAAAATGGCGTGGTTAACTATCTGGATTACACCAAGTATCTGCAGCGGGATTCGAATTTCATGTGTAAGTATCGCGCTTTAAAATTCGGCAATAGCGGTTGGTACAACAGTTCCAGCCTGGCCTACTCTTTTAATAAAAGCAAAACCGGATTCAGTGCCTACCCGGGCTTGATAGCATTAAGCCCGGATGAAACCATAATAGACCCCGCAACGGGCAAGAGGAAATACGAAGCCTATCTTTCGGTACGGCTCAACAATTTCCCGGATAGCGTGGATATAATCCCCATGGTCATGCCGATTGTTTTTTTATACTGGGAATGGTGTGTTATATGTTATACCTTTGCATGCGTATATCAGCCGTGTTTCATATTGCCCGGGTTTACGGTGGATCCTTTTGCCTGGATTGCGTCGATAGATTTTAACAGCAATTTCAGCCTGACCTTGAACCGGCGCGTTCCTTTCACCCGGATCCCTTTTTTCAGCCAGTCAGTTGAGTTGCAGCATACCAGCAGGGTAAATATTAACGGCAGCGTTTGGTCAGGGTATGATTTTTCAATACAGTAGCACACCCCGCGCTAAGCGGAATTGCGCGGGTGTTCGCTTACTGCGAAGGAGTTGGGCATGTTTAAAGCGAGATTAAGTTCAAGGGTATCCTTAACCGGAATTATCTTCGGGGCCTTTTTTGTTACCTGCTGCCTGGCCATGGACGCCGATCTCTGGCAACTGCCTTTGTTCCCCGAGGCTACCGTGATATGGAGGGATAGGCCGATAGAGGTGAACCAGGTTAAGGCTACCGCTACGCATTTACGTACCTCCCAGCCGGCGGCTAAGGTGCTGCAGTTTTATAAATCCGCGTTAGAGGGCCTGGGCTGGAAATATAGCAAGGACCTTACGCCTGAGATATCCACGTTTGTCAAAGATAATAAGTTTGTCTATGTAGGCATATTCCCCGCTCAGCAAGATACCCCGCGTGATGTCTATTTGATAGCTTCGCCGGTCAGCCTGACTATCTGCGAAGAACTAAGGGACTATTTTTTAAAAGAACATATTATGCCGGATACGCAGGGAAAAGATCTGGATGGGGTGCCGCGTTACCCCGGCAGCCGGCGCAGGTTGGATATTCTTATGCCGCGGCAGGCAGGTGTCGTTATCTATGAATCAGACTCAAGCCCCCGGGATATCGCGCGGTTCTTTCGCCAGGAAATGCAGCGCGCCGGCTGGAAGGAAGACAAGGCTTTAAGCACCGAGGCGGTCCAGAAATTTAATCCCATCATGAAAGATATGCAGATACTTCTTTTTAACCGCGAAAATAACAGGATATTATTCAACATTACCCTAACGCCCAAAAATTTTCCTCCTGAAGCTAAGGCGTACGGACGCACCCTTATTATCATTGCCAGGAATATGGAAAAAGAGATAGCTTCACCCAAAAAACACCCGGAGTTAAGTGAGACACCTGGCCCAGATAGGAATAGGGCCGGTGTTCGCCCTGTGGCGAAGGAGGTTAAATAAATGATGTTATTAGTCATTATTTTAATGATCGGTTCCGCGTTGTTCCTCTTAACCTTGGCGCTTATGCCGCCGGCTATTGAAAAGGCTAAGGGCTGGCAGGACAAAAGACAGAAGGTGGTAGAAAAAGAATTAGATAAACTTTTTTACGACAAGAACCCGCAAAAAATTATGCGCCTTTATTATATCGTGCCTCCCGCTTTTGGACTGGTCGCGGCCTTGTTGTTCAAATCGGCATTATTGGCAGCAGTGGGAGTGGTGGTAGGCTTTTTTGTCCCTAACCTGGTGATAAAGATCCGGGAGGGCAAGAGAAAGCATCTGTTCAACGTGCAGTTATTGGATGCGATCATGGTACTCTCCAGTTCATTAAAAGGCGGCCTGAGTTTGTTGCAGGCCTTAGAGGTTTTGGAGGAAGAGATGCTTGCGCCTATGCGTCAGGAGATAGGCCTGGTAGTTAGGGAGAACAGGATGGGCGTATCCATAGAAGACAGCCTCAAGCATCTGGGTAAACGCATGAATATGGAAGAGTTAAGCATGGTGATTAATTCCATCCTGGTAGCCAGGGAGGCCGGAGGCGACCTGACCAAGGTTTTAAGCCGCCTGGCCACTACTATACGCGATAACCGTAAATTAAGGGATTCTATCCGCACCTTGACCCTCCAGGGCAGGATGCAGGGGATAATCATGTCCTCGCTTCCCTTTGTTTTTGTTTGGTGGGTCATGGCGTTTAATCGTAGTCATTTCAACATCATGCTTGAGAGTGAGACAGGCAGGATGCTTTTGATCGTGGCTATAGGTTTACAGGTGATAGGCATGGTTTTAATCCGGAAATTCAGCGCAATAAAAATATAAGATGCCCGGCCTTACTGGATCGGCCGGCATTCGCTACTGCGAAGGAGCCGTAATATGATAGAGCTGTTAATTTTTATGTTTTTTGTCGCGGGGTTTGGGCTTATCCTCTGGGCGGTATCCGGGCAGTTTACTTACACTATTCACCGGGTCAAGCTTCCTGAACCGTCGGGCGGCCGGCCGGTCAAGAAAAAATCCATTCATACGTGGCTGGAAAAAATATTCCCTTTTACCCGGAGACTGCTGGAAAAGTTAAAACTGGATAAATCCATGAAGGATAAGATTGACGCCGCGCATATCCCCCTATCGGTTGAGGAATTTTTCAATCTGAAGATCTTATTGATCCTGAGTTTTTGTTTCCTGACATTTTTATTGGTGAGTAAGTCCGGTCCATGGATCGTATTGGTCGGCGTCTCCCTGGGGTATATGCTCCCCGACCTTTATTTAAAACGTAAGATTGGCCAGCGTAAATACGCCATTGCCCGTCTCTTACCGGAAACCGTGGATCTCTTAGGTTTGTGCGTGGAGGCAGGGTTGGATTTTACTACGGCAGTACGCTGGATAGTTGAGAAGGTTCCCAGCAACCCGCTAATCGAGGAATTGGGGTTTGTCCTGGAAGAGATTAAATGGGGCAAGTCGCGTATCCAGGCTTTAAAGGATATGTCCCGCAGGCTGAATATTTCCGAGGTGAGTTCTTTTGTTCAGACCCTGGTGCAGGCAGAACGCATGGGTACTCCGGTTGCCGAGGCCTTTGGCATACTTTCAGAAGACACGCGTTTGCAGCGTTTCCATCGCGGCGAGAGGATCGCCATGCAGGCGCCGATCAAGATCCTCTTCCCGCTTATTTTTTGCATTTTGCCGGTTATCGGCATTGTTATCGGCGGGCCGATCTTCCTGCAATTTATGGAAGGCGGATTATTAAAAGGATTGGGTAAATGAGGCGTTTCAGAGAAAGTTTGATTCTTAAGGTAATAGCATTGGTGCTTGTGGCCACCTTTGCCTCTCAGCAGGTTTGTTTCGCTGAGAAGACCGACTTGCGCGAAGAGGGGGAGATTACAGCCCTTAACGTGATACTGGCAATAGTCTCCGGTGTCCTTTCCGGCCTGGCAGTTAACCCCAGCTGGAGCGCGATGCAGACCTTTGCCATGAGCTACCTGGTGCCCAGGGGCGCAAGCCTGCTCTGCGACGCCGCAAATATTAAAAATCCTTATATACGCGCGGCAATAGAGTGCGGTATATCTGCCGGAGTAGGCGGCGCTATTGATACCAGCGTGGCAAACAAGGGTGCAGAAGCCGCAAACAAGGGTGCAGAAGCCGCAGCTAACGGCACCGCGACGACCGCTGCCACCTTGTCAACAAAGATTACAGAAGCAGGAGGGACCGCGGCGCAAGCAGGGACGGCCGCTTCGAGATTAACCTCTTCGGCAGCCTCCAGTATTAAGGGTTTTATCAGCAAGATAAATATATTCAGTAAGGCAGCAGATACCGGTTTAAGGGCGGTGAATGGCGCCAGCGCCAGCCTTTTTACGGTCGCGTTGATCAAAGGCGCGCAGGGCGCGATCTATGGAGTGGCCAGGACCTATTTATACGAAAATATCCAGAAATACGACAAGCATCTGGCGATCTTTGTTTCCAGTATTGGCGGCGCGGTGGTAAGCGAATTTGCAATGGTGGGGATGAGCAAGGCCTTTGGCATTGCCTTTGGCTATGACAAATACGGCGCCTATGCGATCAAGCCCGCCGGAGGAACCTTGGGTTTAAACAGGCAGTTGAACTTACAATTGCTGAGTTACATCAAACGGGAATTGCCGGCGCAGCTTGTGGCTTCCGGAGTAGAAACCGGTTTAGCCGAGGTAGGCATGAGCGAGGAAGGGGTCCACGGCATAAGCGGCCTGGTTGGCGGTTTAGTCAGTGGATTCCTTGGCAGGAACAAATTCGTCAAGGAGTATGAAGGCAAGAGCTTTAAAGAGCTGGCGGAGGCAAAAGATGTCATTGAAGGCGAGCTGACCAGAGATACGGAGGCTATCGAAAAAGGGACTGGCAAGCCTCTGACTCTGAATAAATATGAAGAGTATCATGCCCGCCTGCAGGCAATAAATGCGATTATGTTGTTAAGAAAGTATCAGGGTGATTTGGATGTTGCCAGCCATAAATCCAAGACCGAAGCAAAGGAGCTCATAGATTTAAGGGCTAAAGCATATGACGCGAAGAATCAACAGGCAGAACAGAACCTGAGGAATTCGGGTGTTATAGTCCAAGGATTAACTCCTGAACAACAGGCAAGAAAGGCACAGCTTGAAACAGGGCTTGTTCCTCTTGAAGAAAATGGCCGGGTTATCGGCGGAGCTCCTACCAAAGAAAAGGTAGATACCTCCAATGGCCAGGACGCGAATATGATAAAATTAACCCGCGCCTTCGTCTCCTATCAACAAGGGCAGATTAACGAACTCAAGGGCGGGTTCACCACTATTCTTATCAATGCCGCTATCAGCGGAGCTACCTCGGCAACGCTACAGTATATCAGCAGCAAAACGCCTTCCGCCCTGCACGGGGCGGTTTTTAATCTCTTTGCCGGCTCCTTATTGAAAGCGTTCTTTATCAAGAATGCCATGCTCTTTAAGAGGACCGAAGACGGAGAAATCGTAGCGGTATCCAAGGGCCTTGGTTTTTATGCCGCGATTTTAGGCTCTTCTGCCGATGAGGCAGTCGCAGATGTTATATCAATGGGCAGGGCAAAGGCCAACATGAATAGTAAGGGAGGCTTTGATCTGGATTGGATACCGGGTCAGAGCGACGCTCCTTATCTGGAACGCCTTTATGATTACATTCAGGATATGGATAAGTATGGCCTGGGCACCGCGCTGATGAACCAGTTTGTCACCAGCATGCATTATCAGGCAGTCAGGGATGTAACCAATACCATTACCGGCAAGATCCAACGCCCTTATTTACGGGATGATAAGCGTCCCCAGATTCCCACTACTCTTGGGCGGATACCGAGCGTGCCAGAGGCAGCTGAGGCCGCGGATAATGCCCGGCCGGTAACCGATTTGCCTAAGGGGTCGGAGGTATATCAAGTTATTGGATATGATGACTTTGGCAATGAAATAGGGAGGGAAGGCACAGTAAAGGAAAATAAGAATGGCGTAGTTACTGTGGAATGGAAAGGAGGCGGGGTAACTACCCTTAGTGGCGGAACTATCGGAGAAGTCTTTGATGATGTTAAGTTTAAGGGTTCTTACGCCAGCTTGGGTAAGTTAAGGAGCAACCTTAATCCCCTTAGGTCGCCTTTTAGCGGCCTGGAGCAATTGGAAACGCGATTGCTTGATAAACAGGCTAGCGGCGAAGCCCTTACTCCCGAAGAACAGCAATTACTCTTTTCAGAAGGGGTC
Source organism: Candidatus Omnitrophota bacterium (assembly GCA_026387515.1). Next base: position 11,385 of record JAPLLP010000252.1, read on the forward strand.
GCACTTATTCCTTACCGCCAGGCCCAAAAGGCCTGGAATGCTCCCGGCCATCGTGGCCTCTGGGTAGCAATGGATAGTTATATTAATGAGGCAGATCTGAACAATCCGGACCTGAAATCTTTACCTGAGGCCCAGAAGGCCAGGCAGGAAAAGCTGGAAGAGCTCGCAAACGCCTATATGGGGTCCAAATCAGCGGAAATACGCAAAGAATTGCAAACGAAGATGTACGCTCTGCTCGCCCCCAGTATAGATAAACTCAGGGGATCTCTTCCGCCGGCAGAAGCGGCGAAATTGGATCAGCAACAGGATGAAAAGAAATACGCGGCCCTTAATCAATTGGAAGAACAACAATTTGCCAATCCGGGAGCAGCCGACCGTCCTTTGCCGAATATCGATCAGAAACTGGCAGACATAGAGGATGAACGTATTAATCTTTATCGTAAGGCCGCGCCTGCAGCAGCAAGACAGGAATACGACCAAACAGCCGGAAAGATCAAAAAGCAGGTAACTGAAGAGATAAATGCAAAATATGATAAAGAAGCCCAGAATCAGGCTAAGGCGATATTGGGTAAGCTCCATACGGATAGCGTGATAGGGTATCACGATATAGCCGGAATAAGCCAGAAGCTTTTATCAAATTGGCAGGTAAAACCAGGAGAGTTCGCGGCATTAAAGCAGCTCGTGCAGCAGCTAAACTTGCAGTTGCGCATGCTCGATCAAGAGATGCGCCTGTTAGTGCTTCAGCTAAGGCTGCAGAAAATGGATGATAAGCTAAGGCAGACGCAGGAAAAAATAAATATGAGCAATCCAGGCCTATTTGAGGAAAAGCCGCTTCCCAAAGGCGAGCCCAAGGGCCGGGAAGAAGGAATAAAATTTCCTAAGGTAACCGTTGAACGTGTTTCTACGGCAAAGCCACCGGAACTGCCTCCAGTAGCAGTTCCTGCTACTCTTCCTGCGGCAGCTGTCGCGTCTCCGGTTAGGGTGGCCCAGGGTCAGGGGGCAGTACAGCAAATTGATTTTAGCTCTGTGTTGCCGCCTATAGATAACCCCGGTAATCCTGTTATATTGGTGAATCCCCAAACGGGAAAGGATATCAGGGTTTCTGATATGAATCCTAATGCTCCAAGGCCGGTACCTGAAGGCAAGGTTGAGATCATCCCCGGCAATGGGCAACCAGGATTCCTGGTAGATGCTTCTTTGTTCCCTCAAGCCGAATCAGCTCAAGCACCTGCGGTTGTGCCAGTCAGGCCATCCGTTGCCAAGGCTAAGGCCGGGGCTGCCGAGACACCTGACGTTTCAGTTAAGATTAACCCCGCCACCGGAGAAATTACACTTATGTCGACACCAGACACAAAGGCTGCTTTGTCAGCTCGAGCACCTGCGGTTGCACGGGCCAGGCCTGCCCCTACGGAGTCTGGCACTCCTACTCCTGATGTTCAATTCGACAGCGAAGGGAATCCCAGTATTAACCTGCAGGCGGCGGTGCAAGAGCTGAGGAGAAAATACTTGCCCAATGATAAACCCAAGCCCGCTACTCCGCCAGTCTTTTATTTGCCAGACTCTTCTAATGGGGATAGTACACCAGCCACTGTTACGCCCAAACCAGCTACAGCTGCAGGGCCTGCCCAGGTACCAGCTACTACAGGACAGCCGGCACTTAGGCCTGGAGCAGATGTGTCTGTGCCACTGCCGGCTTCGGCAACTCTGACCCCGGCGATAGAAAGAACGCCCGCGTCTGTTACTCCAGGAATTCCAATCACGACAGAGAATCCAACCATTTCATCGCCTACATCGGAGGAACATCCACAGGTGCTGACGGAGACTGATAGACTATTAAGAGACAGCCAGGTTTTAAGAGATAAAATGGAGAAATACGGCGCCCTTAGAAGCGAATATGACAAATTATCAAAGCAATTAGCAGACCTTAATTATCTAGATACCTCACGCACCCTTATGCCTCAGATGCAAAAATTACAAGCGCAGATGAATGAAATCTATCCTGTTTCTCCAGCGCCTACACCAGCTACTGTTACGCCCAAACCAGTTACAGTTGCAGGATCTACCCGGTTACCCTCAACAACAGATAATACGAATGGTTTGCCAGGGCAGTCTCCCCAACCTACCGATACAACGCCATTAGCAAGGTCGGAATCGAAACCGACTTCGTCCGGAGAAATACCTGTACCACCGCCGGCTTCGGTAACTCCGCCTGCGTCCGGAGAAAAATTTCCAAGTGGTAAATTCCAAGATCCGCCAAAATTGCCCCCGCCTGCGGCAACTTTAAGTAAGCCAGCTCTAGCGCCTACACCAGCTACTGTTACGCCCAAATCAGTTACAGCTGTAGGATCTGCCCAGTTACCAGCTACAGGAGATTCAACGCTTAGGTCTGGAGCAGATGCAGAGGATTCCAGTTTGATAAGAACAAGAGGAGTATCTGTTCCGGAGATAAGGCAATCAGCATCGGAATCGTCAGCCGCACCGCTGGTTTTACAACCGCCAGCTTTGACAACTCCGGCCACGACAGAGAAGCCAAAGAGTGATTTTGATGACCTATTGGCGCGTAGTCAACAAGTGCTGCAAAAGAGTGAAGATACAGAGAGACAAACCCAGATCATATTAGAGAAGAGCGCAAGATATCAGAGTCTTTTAAATGAATACAACAAATTATCAAAGCAATTAGCAGACCTTAATTATCTAGATACCTCACGCACCCTTATGCCTCAGATGCAAAAATTACAAGCGCAGATGAATGAAAT
>JAPLLP010000151.1 GCA_026387515.1 Candidatus Omnitrophota bacterium
ATGCCGGTAATTTACATATGTACTGATTCTTCTCGGCCATTCAAAGGTTTTGTATAAACCTAAACCAGTATTCAGCGAGCGGAACGGAGAAATCCTGCCTTCGTCGTCTAAAAAGCTGTAATCCGACCTGATAGAAGTCAAAGGATCAAGGCGCCAGGTAAGATCCGTCCTGAAATCAAAATTCCAGCGCTCTGGATCATTAGGGTTAGGAAAGAGCCTGTCGCGAAAGATATCCAGCCTGCCGTCAATATCAAGGTTTTCAAGAGGAGCATAATATAGAGAAGTAAGGCTCCCTAACTCACCGACCCGCCAACCTGTACCGGTCATCGTGACAAAACGCTTATCAATATTCCTGACTTCTTCGGTAACCTTGAACTTCGACAGTTCATATTTAGTAGTAAATAAGTGTGCCAGTTTTTCCGAATCATAACCTAATTCATAACGCGTATCCCATTTACCCAATTTAAAGTCAGCGTATGAATCATAGCCATAATGGTTTAAAGTAGTCGGCCTATCCTTTCCCCATCCGCTGAATGCGGAAAAACCGAATCTCTGGTTCTCGTGATAAATATAATCCGCGCTTATGCCTGATAAAAAAGAATTGCGCGTCTCGGCTAACCCCGGAGAAAGCCCTCCGAACCTACCGCCACCTTCTCTCCCCCAGAATACCGTATAGTCTAAAGTTTTATGGAACGCCGGCGATTCTAACATTACGCCGCGTAAAGTGGGCGACGACATTGCCAAATTATTTATGGTAGGAGAAAAATCTACGGCGCGCAAAGAAAAATCCTCAAATGGCCCGATTTTACCTTTGGTTAAACCCAAGGTAAAATAAGTAAGGTCAGTGCTTGTCTTTAAGGTACGTATAGAAAGGTTGGAATCAATATCGCCGTAAGGCGTCGGCCCGGTGAGGTAAAGATAATGACCGAAAGAATATGAGCTTCTCTTTATATCTCTAAATTTTCCATCTGAGCTTGCGTAAAAAGAATTCCAGTCCAGAGTATAACGTAATTTAAAAGTATTGGCTCTTTCCTCGCTGCGGCGTAAGATATCTTCATAGGTAGGCCCCTTCGGCTTGACTGGCACGGTCAAAAATTCCAGTGTCCAACGGCCGTTATCATCCCAGACATGTAAATAGGTATACCCAAAATCTCTGGCCGTAACCCGCAGCTCATCGCTGCTTTGTTTTTCCACGCTCAATACTTCAGATTGGGTTAAAAGGAACCTTTGAATATTATGCCCGGCAATTATAATGGTCCGCCCTTGCTCGATCTCAAGAGCAGTAGTCAAAGCCCTGGTCGATTCGTCAAGTATTAACGCCTGAGGCGCAAGCAAATCCCTTATTTCTTCATTTGCCGGTAAAACGGGCTTAGGCATAACCTCTGGCTGCTTCTTTGGCAAAGGCGCGGGCATCATGACAGGCGCTGTTTCCTTTAATTCACCCATAATCTTGTCGATCTCTTTTTCTCTTTCTTCTAATCTAGGCGCAGTAATAACTTCTTCTTTTTTCTCCGTTGCCTTCTCTATCGCGATTTCTCTCTTTGATATAGCCGCGGGAGTTATTATCTCCGGTAAAACAGGCTTAGGCATAACCTCTGGCTGCTTCTTTGGCAAAGGCGCGGGCATCATGACAGGCTTAGGTTGAGGTATGGATTCTGGTAACGGAAGCTTTTTGGGTAAAGGTCTTGCTGGAGGCTGGACAACCGCGGGTTGGGCTACAGCTTCAACCTCTGGATTAACCGGAGCCCTGAAAGGTTCTAACGCAGGAACTTCTTCTTTGCCGGCTAATCTTTCCTGAATCATACGCTTATACCTTAGGGCAGGCGCGTAGTTAAGGTTTACAATCAATGCCTTGTCAAATTCTCGTAAAGCATCATTAATATAGCCCTGCTTGTAAAGCTCTAAGCCCATCTCGCAAAGATATTCCGGAATCAAAGTATAGGCATAAGCAGGGATACC
>JAPLLP010000205.1:0-735 GCA_026387515.1 Candidatus Omnitrophota bacterium
AAGGTTCTCTATAATATCTTCATTTTTCATAACCTGACCCAAGGTTATATTGCGAATAAAGTATACCGCATGAGGATACACGCTTTCAAGAGTGAGACATCTTTTTAAGAAAGCGCTTTCAAAACAAGCGGCTTAAGACCTTATCAAGCGAGGGCTGGACTTAAAACGTTTCAGCCCTTTTGGTTGCAAATAAGAAAATCTTCCTTTACCCTTCCGCAAGAATCTGGTATAATTTCAGCACTAAAGAAATGCCGGGCCATTAGCTCAATTGGTAGAGCAGGACACTCTTAATGTCAAGGTCGAAGGTCCGACTCCTTCATGGCCCATTTAATTACACGGTTGATAGCCCAAAATTGACAGTTGAAAAGAAAAAATACGCGTTGTTCGAGCATACCGCCGACATTGGCCTGAGGGTAAGGGCTAAGACGCTGAAAATTTTGTTTCAAAATACCGCCCTCGCCGCATTTGATATCATCGCTGAAAAAGGACCATCCAAAGTCATTCCAGAAAAAACAATCACTATAAAACTAAAGGCAGGCACCCAAGAAGAACTCTTTATTAACTGGCTCAATGAATTGATCTCTTTATCGGCAACCAAAGAAATGATCTTTACGGGCTTTAATATAAGAAAGATTACTCTCAATTCTATAGAGGCTCAAGCCACGGGTAAGGATATCGCTTATTTTAGGGTGAACACAGAGATCAAGGCAGCTACTTACCATGAGTTAAAGTCAC
>JAPLLP010000205.1:775-4236 GCA_026387515.1 Candidatus Omnitrophota bacterium
TCTGAGATAAAATTAGAGAAGATTGATGATTATCGCTGGCGTATACCCAGGACTTTCAAGCCCGGGATGCGCGTTCCAGGGATAATCTACGCAGACGAAAAATTATTGAAGGATATCTTTCACGATAAGGCCTTGGAGCAGGTGGCTAATGTCGCTTTTTTGCCCGGCATTGTTAATTATTCTTTAGCCATGCCGGACATACACTGGGGTTATGGGTTTCCCATAGGAGGTGTAGCAGCTACTGATATTGAAGAAGGTGGGGTCATATCTCCCGGAGGAGTAGGCTTTGACATAAACTGCGGCGTTAGGATGCTCAAGACCAACTTGCGGCACGAGGAGATCAAGGATAAAATTAAGGATCTGGTGTACGCCTTATTTTCCGATATCCCCACAGGCGTAGGTTCCAAGGGTGACATAAGGGTAGGGCGCAGGGAAGAGAAGGAAATTCTGACCAAGGGCTCTAAATGGGCGGTGGAAAAAGGTTATGGTTCTCCGGAAGACTTGGAATGCACCGAAGAATCCGGGGCTATTGAAGGCGCGGACCCGGATGCGGTTTCCGAGAGGGCCTATGAGAGGGGGAAGGCCCAGTCAGGCACTTTAGGCTCGGGGAATCATTTTTTAGAGGTTCAGGTTATTGACCAACTCTATAATAGAGAGGCCTGTGATTCTTTAGGTCTTAATCTGGGACAGATAACCGTAATGATCCATTCCGGCTCGCGCGGTTTTGGTTATCAGGTCTGTGATGATTATACTCGCAGTATGATTCATTGCCTGGATAAGTACGGTATTAATGTTCCTGACCGCCAGCTTGCCTGCGCGCCGGTTGATTCTCCGGAAGGCAAACAATATTTAGCGGCAATGCGCTGCGCTGCCAATTATGCCTGGGCTAACCGGCAGTGTCTGATGCACCTTACCCGTAAGACTTTCGAACGGATATTCGCGATGTCTTGGCAGAAGATGGGTATGCATTTGATCTATGATGTGGCGCACAACATAGCCAAGATCGAGAAATATACGATTGATGGCAAAGAGAAAAGGTTGTGCGTGCACCGTAAGGGCGCAACCCGCGCCTTTGGGCCGCAAAATCCGGCATTGCCGGACAGGTACAAGAAACTCGGCCAGCCGGTGATTATCCCCGGCGATATGGGCAGGAATTCGTATTTATTGGTAGGTACAGAAAAAGCCATGGAAGAGACCTTTGGTTCTACTTGTCACGGCGCCGGCCGGGTCAAATCCCGCACTGCCGCTACCAGGTCCATCGACGTAAATGTTTTGTTGAAAGAGCTGGAATCAAAAGGTATAATAGTAAAGGCCTCAGGTAGGGGGACTATCGTGGAAGAGGCGCCGCAGGCCTACAAGGATATTAATATGGTAGTGGATGTGGTGCATAACGCCGGTATTGCCAAACGGGTCTGCCGCATGCGCCCGCTTGGCGTAATTAAGGGGTAAAAAATGTTAGACATAAAATTTATTCGGGAGAATCCGGATGTAGTAAAAGCGGGGATAAAAGACCGTAATCTTAAGTTGGATATTGATCAGGTCATTGCCTGCGATGACCAACGCAGGAAGATAATTATTGAATTAGAAGGTTTACGCGCGCAAAAAAACAAGGCTAATGATGAAATAAGCGCTTTGTTAAAAGAAAAGAAGGACGCCTTACCCAAGATTAACTCGATGAAAGAGATTGCCGTCCGGATTGACGAGCTGGAAAAAGGGCTGCAGGAGACAGAGCAGAATCTACAGAAATTCGTTTTAATTATTCCTAATATACCGCATGTCTCGATACCCCGCGGAGATCCTTCTAAGAAAAAGACAGTGCGTTCCTGGGGCCAGATGCGCCAGTTCGATTTTAAGCCCTTGACGCATGTGGAGCTTTGTCAGCATCTGGATATCATCGATTTTGCGCGCGCGGCGAAAATTACCGGCTCTAACTTTATCCTTTATAAAGGCATGGGGGCAAAACTCGAGAGAGCACTTATCAATTTTATGCTGGATCTGCATACGCAAAAGCACGGCTACACCGAGGTCTTCCCGCCATTTTTGGTAAATCGCGCCTCCATGACCGGGACCGGCCAATTACCGAAATTGGAAGAAGATATGTATAAATTGAAAGACGATGATCTGTTCTTGATACCTACGGCAGAGGTGCCGGTTACCAATATATTTCGCGATGAGGTGCTTGATGAAAATGCCCTGCCGGTTTATTATACCGCTTATACCGCCTGTTTTCGCAGAGAGGCAGGTTCCTATGGTAAGGATACTAAAGGTCTTACCCGCGTGCATCAGTTTGATAAAGTGGAAATGGTCAAATTCGTCAAACCCGAGACCTCTTATGAAGAGCTTGAGAAGCTGGTGGGTAACGCCGAGGAGGTCTTGCAGCTACTGGGGTTGCCTTATCGCGTGGTAATGCTTTCTACCGAAGACCTGAGTTTTTCAGCCAGCAAGTGTTATGACCTGGAAGCCTATGCGCCGGGAATAGACAATTGGCTTGAGGTTTCCAGCTGTTCTAATTTTGAGAGTTTCCAGGCGCGCCGGGCGAATATCAGGTTCAGGCGTAAGATAGATGATAAAAAACAGCTGACAGAATACGTGCATACTTTAAACGGATCAGGGGTTGCCCTGGCGCGCACCGTCATTGCCATACTTGAGTCCTGAAATCCTAAGGAGGTACCTTGATGGCAAAGATAGAATTGCCTAATCCAGCTCCGGAACCAGCTAAAGATTTGCCGCCTCTTGAGGTGGAGAGGCCGTCCAGGATAAAAGAGTTTTTTTCTAAGGCGCTTAGCAAGGCATTTGATGTGCTTAAATTTATTTTTGGCGTATTGCTATTGCCTTTTGTTTATTCCTCTACGGTTTCGCTTTTAGCGCAGATGACGGTGATAGATAAACCGTTGCAGCGTTATTTCTGGTCAGGGGTGATAACTTTTCTTGCGGTTTATCTATTTATCTTGGAACCTACTAAGGTTTATACAAAGGGACAGAAGATATTAGAGGCGATATTCTCATTTTTCAAGCCGCTGGTGAGGGTTGCGCCGTATCTTTTGCCGATTTACGGGCTGCTTTTATTCGGGATTTACTTAATAGTCGCGATTTTTACCAGGGATTTTCTGGGTTATTTCCTCTTTTTGTTCGGCATGGCCCTGTGCCTGCATCTTATTTTTAGCTCCCGTTCATTACGTTCTAAGCAGGGGGGGTTCCTGAGGGGTAATTATATCTTCGCGTTTTCTTTCATTTATATTATTAATATAGCCATAGCCGCCGGTTGTTTTAATATTATTTTTGAGCGGATCTCTTTTGTGGGATTTTGTAATAATACCTTTCAATTAGTCGGAAGTATCCTTTCGACGATATTTAAACAGCTTTTTGTGTTCTGATTCTGGTGGGGTGGCTGAGCGGTTGAAAGCGGCAGTCTTGAAAACTGTTGTGGGCATTAGTCCCCCCTGGGTTCGAATCCCAGCCCC
>JAPLLP010000286.1 GCA_026387515.1 Candidatus Omnitrophota bacterium
ACGGCCCTATCGCCGCCATCCTGCCTGTATGGCGGCTTCTCTGCCCGCGTGATTATTTAAGCTCGTATATGAAAATAGGAACCATCCTGCTTCTAGTGGTTGGTATATTCGTGGTTAACCCGAAGATACACATGCCCATGCTCACCCCTTTTATTCACGGAGGAGGGCCGATAATCCCGGGTAAGGTCTGGCCTTTTGTCTGTATTACCATCGCCTGCGGAGCAATAAGCGGTTTTCACAGCCTTGTGAGCTCCGGGACTACCCCCAAAATGATAAACAACGAGTCCGATATATGCTTTATCGGATACGGGGCGATGCTGGTAGAAGCTGTGGTATCCATCATGGCCTTGATTGCCGCTACCGTGTTGCTACCGGGAGACTATTTTGCGATTAACCTTGCGCCTGAAACTTTTGCTAAATTAGGGCTGCACATGACCAACTTGGCTGAAATCGAACGCATGACCGGAGAGACGCTAACAGGAAGGGCCGGCGGGGCCGTATCGCTTGCCGCGGGAATGTCGGTAATACTTTCTTCGATTAAAGGCATGAAACACCTAATCGGCTATTGGTACCATTTTGCCATCATGTTTGAAGCGCTCTTTATCTTAACCACAGTTGATACAGGAACTCGCGTGGCGCGCTACATCCTGCAAGAATTGGTAAAATTTGTCAATCCCAGGTTAGGAAGAAAAAACAAACTTCCGGGTATAATTTTAAGCAGCGTGGTTATCAGTTCTTTGTGGGGGTATCTGGTTTATAACGGGGATATATCCACTATCTGGCCGATGTTCGGAGTAGCAAACCAGCTCTTGGCCGCGCTTGCCCTTTTTATCGGGACCACCTTCATATTAAAACATACCAAAAAATGGCAGTACGGACTTATTACCTTCCTCCCTGCCATCTTTATGTTCGTGACTACCCTTGTTGCGGGTATAGACAATGTCCTACACAACTACCTGCCGAAACACACCCTCCAGGGAAACATCAATGCGACCCTATCGATTGTCATGCTCATTTTAGTAATAATCATATTTTTTGAATCTATTAAAAAATCGGTATTTCTGTTGCGTAAAGAATGCAACATCCTAGGCCACGCCGCATAACTCTTGTGGCGCCTGACGCGCAGCCCGCTTTTCTTCTTCGCAGAGATCTTCAAGCATCGCCTGATATTTATCACGCTTATGCGTCATCAACCAATGGCACCCGAATGCGGATATCCATTCAATGGTAGCCCTTTTTTCTCCGATATCCATTCCAAGGCGTTCACTTTCTATCCATTTGTAATGTTCAATCTCTTTTATTGCTCGGGGGTCTTCTAATACCCTTAAGAGGCAAAGAATACGCATGGTTCCTCCGTGGCTTTCAAGCTAAGTAACCCTTAGCTCGCAATTACAAATTTCGTTATTGTTGTTTAACGGTTTTTTGCCGCGTACGGTGGGAAGAGTTTTGTTTGATGGAAAGGATATGCTGATTATGAAGACGTTTTATTTCTACTCGAATCCTCTCTCCCCTTATTTTTCATCTCCTTAAGTTTAGTTAGTATAACAAAATTAATATTTCTGTCAAGAAAAAATGGGGAATTATGGGGAATTATTTTGAATGCCGCTCAAGCTTCGATAATACTTGATAAGCGCAGGGCACGACAAAAAGAGTCAAGATAGTAGAAAGCAGCACCCCTCCGATTACGGCAGTAGCCATGGGAACCATCGTCTCTGAGCCGGGCCCGATGGCCAGGGCTGCGGGGATTGCGGCAGCAATCATCGCCACAGAAGTCATTAGGATCGGCCTAAGCCGTATAGGACAGGCATCCAGAAGCGCTTCGCGTACCCCCATCCCCTGTCTCTGCCGCACACTGGTAAAATCAACCAACAGGATCGAATTCTTTTTTACTATACCCATAAGCAGGATAAGGCCGATCATGCTGTAAAGATTCAGGGAGTTGCGGCTAATAAAAAGAAAAAGGAAAGCCCCTGTTACGCTGAACGGTAAGGCCAAAAGCACGGTAAATGGATGCAGGAAACTGTTGAACTGCGTTCCCAAAACCATATAAGAAACAAAGATCCCCAAGATAAGGGCAAAGATCAGGCTCTGGAATGATTCTTTAAAAGCCTGGGCTCCTCCTGAAAAAACCAAATGGTAACCCTCCGGAAGGACCTTCCTACCTATTTTTAAGACCCTGTCCAAGGCCTCCTGTTGAGAATGGCCCGGAGCCGGATTAGCGTAAATACTAATAGCGCGCTCGCGGTTCTCGCGGGTGATCGAGAATAACGAAGGCTTGACCTCCGCAGTTACTACGTCCGACAAAGGCACCACTTCCCCGAATTGATTGCGCACCCACATTTTTTCTATATCTTTAGGGTTAGAGCGGTCCGCCTCGGCCAGTCTTACGCGGATATCGTAACGTTTGCCGTTACTGGTAAATTTACCGTTACGGATCCCTCCCATCATGGCATTGATAGTATCGGCTATGGAGAGCACGCTTACTCCGTGCTCCGCGGACTTCAGGCGGTCGGGATAGATCTGCAGTTCAGGCATACCCAGCTGATAATCAGTATCGATATCGGTCATATATCCGGAATCCTTCATATCTTTTATGATCTCTCCGGAGAAACTGCCAAGTTTATCCCAATCCGGGCCACGGATGGTAAACTCTATGGGAAATCCCCGCCGTGACGTAAAACCGGTCAACGAAAGATCCTGCATAACTGCGCGGTCTACTCCCTCAATGGCGTTAAGCTTCTTACGTAACACCTGCATGAATTCCTGCTGGGTCACATGATGCCCGTGGACCAGCGGGCGCTCTTTAGGAGGCTTCATAGTAATGAAAATAAAACCCTGATTGACCTGCCCTCCGGTAAACCCTCCCAGGGCGCTGTAATAAGTTTCTATTTCCGACATCTGCATCAGGTAACCTTCCGCCTCCTTAAATACCGCATCCGTCTTTTCTATCGAGGACCCAAGTGGCAAAGAGATCCTTGCCAGAAAACGGCTTTGGTCCTGCGGAGGTATAAATTCTTTTTTCAGGGCAAAGGTAAGGCCAAGGGAAGAGACGAAAATAATGGTTGCCGCAAGCAATACGCTTTTAGGCCGGTCTAATAAAAAAGCAAGGCTCGCGCGATAACTTTTTGCCAGCCACTGCATCCATCTATCCACAAATTTTCCTAATCTGGTTGAATGCCCTACCACCAGGAATTGCGAACAGCGCATGGGAGTTATGGTCAGTGCTTCCAATAAAGAGAACATTACAGCTACCGATATGGTTACACCAAACTGTAAAAAGAACTTACCCACCACCCCCTGCATGAAGATGACCGGGACAAATATCGCCAGAA
>JAPLLP010000023.1 GCA_026387515.1 Candidatus Omnitrophota bacterium
CCAAGTTTCTTGCCGACCTGCTGGTGAACTCTGGCGATCCCAGGGTAAAACTCATCCTTCAAAAGGCCCCCTTATCCATCCTGCCCATAAACCTGGAACCAATCACAAAATCAAAACCCTCTTTTAATTTCTTAATAAAATTGGGTATCTCATAGAAATCATAGGTATTGTCGCTGTCTGCCATAATGATAAAGCTCCCCCTTGCTTCTTTAAGGCCGCGCAAATAAGCGGCACCGTAACCTTTGCGCGGCTCCTGAAATACCCTTACATCCTGCGCCAATGCTATTTCTCTTGATTTATCCGTAGAGCCGTTGTCCACCACTATGATCTCGCCGCTGATACTCTCATTCGCGAAAACTTCTTTGATTTTTTTTATACAAATACCCAATGACTGCTCTTCGTTAAGGCAGGGCAATACCACCGAGACCTCGATATCCTGTTTCATGATTACTCCCAGATGATCTCAAAAACCCGGATTACGCCATCCGCGACTTTCTCTTCCATAAAAGGCTTAAAATGCTTCAATCCCGCGGCGTTTAAAAAATAAAGCCTGGAAAAAAGGCTGACCGCCAAAGGCCTGTCCAATAGGACCGCCCGGTATTCCTGCTTATCCTTAAAAACTAATAACGATAATCCCAGGTCATTCTTTGGATAGGGAGTCTCCTTGAATTGATTATTATCAAAAACAAAAAGGCTTTTAGGTATCCTAAAACGGTCTAATCTTGGAGAATATAAATAAACCAGTTGTTCTTTAGGCCTAAACACAAAACCTTTATCAAACAGCACCAGGCCGTCTTTCTCCTGGCCGCTGAGCAGCCGGCTATGGATTCTAAACCGCTGCGAAACTAACTCACCAAGGTCTTCCTGATCCGCTAAGGCCGCTTCTTTGGAAAATTTTTCTATTTCCTTTCTTCCCGAAGCTTTTATTTTAAAGATATGGTCTTCGGCTTCAGCTAGATCCGCCCCTTCAGCCCTTTTAGCCAGATACGCCTTAATGAAATCCCATGAGCCCAGATAAGATATGGAACCCATCTTATCACACATTGCGTTGTCAACGATAAAGAAAGCCTTAGGCGGCCTGTCAAACAATAAACGCATAACCTCCTCTACCTTAGGCCTGGCTAAAAAAGAAAGTTCAAGCCTGGCCGTTTCCGGCTTAAGGCTAAAAAGCTTCTTTAAAAGCAACACCGATCTCAAGGGATCCTTAAGCCCGTAATTTATAAGCTCGTACGCGCGGTTGCCGCCGTTATTAAGCATCTTTAAGATCCTCACCGACTCTTCTTCATTGTCGGACAATAAACAATTAGCCATCCAATAAGCCTGAGGCGTATTCTGGCTCTGGCCGTCAAAAATCACCCTGCGGGCAGCTACCGCCTTAAACCAATCGCCATAATCCCACCAAGAATCAATAGTCGCATCGGCAGGACTATTGTTTTTGAGCTGGGTTAAGATTTTATACCAAGAACTATTCATCAGTGGGAAAATGGTCCTGGCCCTCTCATAGCTATTGGCAAAATCTATCCCCCCTAATACAATAAGCAACCCCAAAACAAGAAAACCGAAAGGCAGCTTGAACTTCTTCTTGAGGTACGCCAGAGTGCCGGAAACGCCGACACCCAATGAAAATCCCAAAGGTATATGCAAAAACACCGTAAACCTCCTACCGCTAAAACAGGCAAGATACATACCTATAAACCAGAATACCATGATGATGGTAAATGCGCGCTTTGGGCCGGGATCCTTGCGTGACTGTATAGTACCAAGAAAATACAATAATAAAAATATCAGGGCCATGAAAAACAAAACTATGCTTCCGCTTACCTCGGATATCTCTTCAAGCCCTATATGGCTTATCTCGCTTACCGTGGTATATACATTAGGCCAGAGTGCAACGTTCAGGACTTTATTTAAGCTTAATGCTTGTGTTATCAAACCCCAGATACTCACTATAGGTTCGCGGCCGCAGAAAACGA
>JAPLLP010000333.1 GCA_026387515.1 Candidatus Omnitrophota bacterium
CGGGAGTTAAAGGTTAACGATGAGGTTTTGTTTAAGCTACCCTTAGGCTCATGTACGTTTGAGAATAGCTACAAAAAAATTGCCTTTCTGATCGGAGGCATCGGCATAACTCCGGTTATCTCTATTATCGAGTATATCATGGATAAAAAGCTGGATACGGATGTATGCCTTGTTTATTCCAACCGTTCCGAGGAAGAGATCGCATTTAAGAATGAATTAGACCGCTGGCGTAATAGCAATAAGAATATTAAAGTAAACTATGTGGTTACTGATTGTCCTCCCAGGGAGCCGACCTGCATTTTCGGCAGGATAGACGAAGGCTTATTGAAAAAACATATGTGCGATGTGGGAGAGAGGGACATGTTTATTTTTGGCCCCCCTAAGATGGTAGAGGCGATGAATAACCTTTGTTTGGGGATGGGTTGTTCCAAAGAGAAGATTAAAACCGAACAATTTATTGGGTATTAAAGGGGAGAGGAATGATTAAAACAATAACTTTTAAAGGGAATCCTCTGACGCTGGTGGGAAGGGTTTTAAAAGAGGGGGTTATCGCTCCGGATTTTAATCTAACTTCCCAGGACCTAAAAGTCGTGACCCTGGCAGATTTTAAGGGCAGGTTTAAGATTATTACCAGCTTTCCTTCTATTGATACGCCGGTCTGCGACCTGCAGGTAAAGGAATTTAATAAAAGGGCCACGGGTATTTCTTCGGAAGTGGTTATTGTCGGGGTAAGCAAAGACCTTCCTTTCGCGCAGAAGAGATTCTGTTCGCAAAACGAGATCAAGAATATCACAGTGGTTTCGGATTACAAAACCGGATCTTTTGGCATAAACTACGGGTTCCTTATAAAAGAGCTGAATCTTCTTGCCAGGACTATAATTATAGTGGACAAGGAGAATATTGTACGATATATACAGATTGTAGGGGAAGTAAGTATCCCTCCGGATTACGAAGAGGCGCTAAAAAGATTGGAAGAGGTTGTCAAGTTTCCGGCATCCGGGGAAAAAAACGAGCTGCCCGCCCATTGCAAGCCCTGCGAAGGGGGGACGCTGCCTTTACCTAAAGAAAAGATAGAGAGATTGCTGGCGAAGTACCGGGGCTGGGAGCTTGTTGAAGATAAGAAGCTGCTCAAGGAATTTAAGTTCAAGGATTTTGTAGAAGCAAAGTATTTCGTAGACCTGGTTGCGGTGATTGCCGAGGAGCAAGGGCATCACCCCACCATAACAGTAATTTATAATAAAGTCAGGGTCACGCTTACCACTCATGCAGCCGGAGGATTGACTGACAACGATTTTATTATGGCAAAAATTATTGATGAGCTAGGTTAATTTTTAAATTTATGCTTAATTAGGGAGATACCCATGAACAAAATCGAGATCAAGAGTAATATTTTCTGGGTGGGGGCAGTGGATTGGAATATGCGGGAATTCCACGGACACACCTATACTACTAAACGAGGGACTACCTATAACGCGTATCTGGTGGTGGATGAGAAAATCGCCCTGGTAGATACGGTGTATGGCCCTTTTGCTTCCGAATTGCTCGAAAGGATACGAGAGATTATTCCCCTCGAGAAAATAGATTATATCATTGCTAATCATGTGGAGACCGATCATTCAGGCGCGCTTCCCGCGATAACAAAACTCTGCCCCAAGGCAAAAGTGTTGGGTACCGCTAAGTGTAAGGAAGGCCTGTGGAAGAGTTATCACGAAGATTGGGATTTTCAGATAGTCAAGACCGGAGACAAATTGAATTTGGGCAAACGAACCCTTAACTTTTTAGAGGCCCCGATGATCCACTGGCCGGATAGTATGTTTACCTATTGCCCGGAAGAAAAATTGCTTATGCCCAATGATGCTTTTGGTCAGCATTATGCCACAAGCGAGAGGTTTGACGATGAGACAGATATTTGCGCCCTTATGGATGAGACGAAAAAATATTATGCCAATATCCTCTGGCCCTTGGGAAGGGTTATTTTAAAAAAAATAGAAGAGATACAAAAATCCGGTATCGCTATTGATATGATCGCTCCCAGCCACGGTATTATCTGGCGCAAGGATCCCGCAAAGGCCTTAAACGCTTATGTTGGATGGGCCAAGAATACCATACAAGATAAGGTTGTGATAGTGTACGAAACGATGTGGGGCTCGACCGGCAAAATGGCAAAAAAAATACTGGAGGGTTTAGTAGACGCAGGCGTAAACGCCAAGCTTTTTGATATTGCCGTGACTGACCGTACTGAGATTGTTAGCGAGATGCTGGATGCAAAAGGATTTTTATTCGGCTCATCCACTCACGACAACAATATGCTTCCGAATATCGCGGGGTTCCTGGAGTTTATAAAAGGGATAAAACCCAGGAATAGGGTGGGTGCCACCTTCGGCTCTTATGGTTGGGCGGGAGGGGCGCAGAAAGAAACAGAGGATATAATGAAAGTCGCCGGCATAGAGGTCTCGCAGCCGGCTTTGACTACTCAATATACGCCAGACGAGCCTATGCTGATGCAATGCTATAAATGGGGGAATGATTTTGCAAAAAAAATCAATTCGCCCGGAAGTTAATTAGCGACTCGTTACCCCCAATCCTATCGCACCTTGGCATATGGGATTGCCAAGTGCGTCCATCCTGGGCGGATGGATTGGGGTTCGCTACTGTGACACCCAGCCATACTGCACCCCGCCTTATTGGATTGGCGGGTGCGCCCCTTTTGGGGGCGGATTGGCTGGTGTCTACAGTTGTGGAGGAGGTGAGATATGAGCTGCGGATGCTGCGGACCAAAGAAACCCAAGAAAAAGGCTAAGAAAAAGAAGAAGTAATAGAATTAAGGGGGCGGTTTTCGTTATGGAGAACCGCCCCCGAAGTAACACCCGGCCCAGATCGGCTACCCGGCGCATATTTGAATTGCGCCGGTGTCCCCCGGTGGGGAAATTGGGCCGGTGTTCGCTATTGCGAAGGAGTATAGGTTATGGCAAAGTATCGGTGTACGGTGTGCGGTTATATCTACGATCCGGAGAAAGGTGATCCCGATAACGGGGTCGTTCCGGGAACGGCCTTTGAAAATCTGCCCGATTCCTGGGTTTGCCCGGAATGCGGAGTGCCAAAGGATATGTTTGAAAAAATCTAGCAATATGTAAGATGAAAATAAACGAAGAGATTATCCGTTTTTTTCAAAATCAGGGGTTTGTCATCGTTTCTAGTATCGATGAAAAAGGCATGCCGCATAATTCCTGTAAGGGGATAGTAGAAATAAGGCAAAACGGAGAGGTATTTCTTTTGGATCTTTATCATAGCAAAACTTACGCTAATCTGAATAAAAATCCGAATATAAGCATTACTGCGGTTGATGAGCATAAATTTAAGGGGTATTGTTTAAAAGGGA
>JAPLLP010000152.1 GCA_026387515.1 Candidatus Omnitrophota bacterium
CGTCCTCGACCGTTACGACATCCTGCCTTGTCATATTTATTCACCATCCTTTTCATCACGCTACGCTAAATAATCCGGTTTTTGACGACTATTCCTGTCTCTCGCACCAAATGGCCTGCCAAGCTTTTTACCCGCCCTTTTGGCCCTTTCTAACCCTAATATGACACGTTCACGCACGCTCACATGCTCAAACTCGATAAAAGCGGCGAGAACATGAAAAGATTGCCGGGTAGCTTCATTCGACAAATCTATGCTATCCATTAAAGATATAAAGACAATGCTCTTGATTAGCAGGTCTTTGATTTCCGGGATGAGTTCTGATAGGTTCTTGGCCCAGCGATCGAACTTCCAGATTAGCAAGCCATCGAATTCCTTGACTCGTATCCGTTTTAATAGGCCCTGCTTGATTGGGCGGGTACCGCGACTGGATTCCTTTTCCTCAAATACCTCATATTCATAGCCCATTCGCTTAGCGTATTCCTCAAGATCCGCGCGCTGTCTTTCCGGATGCGCGTCTTGGGCCGATGCCTTACAGTAAATGGCTACTTTCATAAGCTGGACTTTTCCTCAGTAGCAGGAAACAACGTTTCGACAGGACGGTCTAACGCTTTAGCGATCTTATCCCGTAGATCCACTGAGCATTGTCTACGGCCCGTCTCATAATGCGAAAGCTCCGCCTGTGATATGCCCACCAAAGAAGCAAGGCGCCATTGCCGCATCCCGCTGCGTACCCGTTCGAGTTTAAGCGCTGTTACCATCATAACCTCCGTAGTTTTAATTATTACAAAGACCTTCAAAATAATTTATATTATCCTTAGAATATCGTTTCGATATTCTAAGCTCAAAAAAAAATACCTTCCCGCTGTAATTAATTATACCACAAGGCGCTCAAATGTCAAGTATAATATCGTAAAAATATTTATTCGATATTATACCTTTTCTCTTGTTGCCCAGAATTTAAACGTGTCTTTCAGGGCTGTTAACTTCGGATCCTCACGGCCAATCAATCTCTCCTGGATATCTCTAACGGTGTCCATCCTTTTCGTTATTGCGTCGGAAAAGACTAACATCTTACTTGTGATAGCGGAAAATTGTCTGATTGCCTCGTTTTCCTTGGCCCCCTTATTCTTCTCGTTAATCATATCATTAATTCTGGTCTCAATAAACTCGTTATGGATGATGAGCGGGAAGAGCTTGACCGCATATTTTCCGATCTCCGGTTCTTCTAAATTCAGATATTTATCTATTACGTTTCTTCTCCACATTATAATTATCGCTTTTTCGGTATCCCAGATCTCTTTGATGTCTTTGAACCTAAAGCCCAGCATCCTTAATATTTTTATTCTCTTGAAGGCTTCCACATCATCATTAGAGAATGCCGCTAACCTGCCCTTTGTGCCGATTTCTCCGCCTATTCCGGTCTCTTTCTGGATGCGGTTAATAAAGGCGGAGGTTACGCCTATTGCCTGCGCCGCTTCTGTTAACGTATATGTTCCATAGATATTTGACATATCGATCCGTTAATTTATAGATATTCTGGATTCCAAAAAAATAGCCCCTTTAATGATCAGGTCAAAATGGGGCCCGGCGCATCTTTAAAACGCTACATTCCTGATCATCACATAGTTAAAATACCATACCTTTCCCATATTGTCAAATAAACCTACGATTGTTGTCCCTAAAAG
>JAPLLP010000178.1 GCA_026387515.1 Candidatus Omnitrophota bacterium
ACAAACGCTATCGCGGCAGTCAAAAACAGGATGGTCGTTAAAATATGCGAAAGATTTATTTTTTCCAGAAAATCCAAGAAATTTGCAAATATCGGCGAAAATTGTTTATTCCAAAGCACCAACGATTTAAACACCGCTAAGGGCTTAAGATCCAGGTTCATGCTCTTAGTAGCTCCGGAAAGCGCTTGGCCAAACCAAATTACCTTACCTGGGTCAAGCCGGTACAAAAGATAACTGGGGATTAGTGATTGAGTAAAAATATGGCGGGCGGAAATTCTTTCTTCGATCATAACCGGGGTTACTGCCAAAATATCTTTGCTTGAAGAAGCGAGGAATATATTGTAATCTCCCGGGATTACGCGGACAAATGGATATGCCTGTATAAGGCTATTTAATACACAGGCATTTAAGTCTTTCAAGTCGTGGCTTAGATAGCTAAGCGAACCCGGCAACCAAAACGCGAGAATCCCTCCCTGGTTCAACTTTTGTTTAGCCAATAAAAAAAACTCAAAGGTAAAAAAGCGGTTTTCCGTAAGGTCAGAAACCCTCGAAACACCGATTATGATCACGTCGTAATGATTCCGGGTATTGCGCAGAAAAAACCTTCCGTCATTATTAATGGTATGGACGCGGGCGTTGGCCAATTCACCCCTAGCTGATTTATCAAAATAGTCTTTCACGCTCTGGATTATAGCCGGATCGATCTCGGTATAATCAACTTTAATATCACTATGCTTCAAGGTTTCTTTTATTAATCCTCCTACACCAGATCCTATGATCAATACGTTTTTAGGGTAAGGGTGAAATAATAGCGGAAGGTTTCCGAATTCTTCGATAAAAGTTATATCCGGATAAGGCGCGACAATCACCGGTTGGCCATTATAAAAAAGCGTGGTCTGTCCGGATTTTTTGGTTATAGCGATATTCCCATAGAGAGAATTGCGGTAGCTTATGACGTTTTCTTTATTCCATTCCTTGGCGATTGAAATACTCTCCAATTTATTTGCCCCACCCAGAAGAAATAGAACAAAGATCAAAAAACCCGATGTCGCGCAAAAATACACCATGCCCTTATTGAGGTATTTTCTGATCAAAAAACAGGAGCCTATACTTAAGACAGCCAAAATAGATGCCGCAGAGAAAGAACCCACATGCGGCAGAAAAATGTAAGTGATAATCAATCCTCCTGCAATTGTACCTGCGGTTTCCCAGGCATAAGCCCATCCTAAAGAGGAAAAAATGCTGGTTCCGCAGTTGAATAGCACTCCGTGACAAAAGGCTACCGGAAAAAGCGCCAAGCCAGAGATAAGCAGGATATTGAGTATGCCTACTCCTTCTCCCTGAGGAAGACCTAAAATTGGCTTAAATGTTCGCGCAAGGAAGATCAAGACGATGAGCAAAATAGAAAAGATCACGGTAAATAGAGTAAAAATATTCAGTTTATTCTTCGCCCGTTTAATAATCCAGCCACCCGCAATTACCCCCAGTGCCTCCAAGATAACCCAGTTAGCCAGGATTATTCCGATGGTTAATTCATTGCCATAAAATCCCACCAGTAGTTCGCGCATGAGTATAACCTGAGCAATGATCCCTCCCGCTCCGGTAATAAAAAATACCCACCTAAACGGATGTTTATTTGAGAACATCCAATTAAAGAAGGGACTGTCCCCAAAAGGGACTGTCCCTTTCTCCGTTTCTTCCTGCCTTCCCACCGCCAATCCCATCAAAAACCAAAATAAGCAGGCATTATATACGCCCACCATTACTGTAGAAGCAGTCAGCT
>JAPLLP010000037.1 GCA_026387515.1 Candidatus Omnitrophota bacterium
GATAATCCCAAGAAGGCCACGAATCCAATTGTACCGAGTTGTATTTTTACCGATCCGGAGATCGCCTGCGTAGGGCAGGATGAGGAAAAGCTCACGCGACAGGGTAAAGAGATTGAGGTACGTAAGTTTGATTTTCTAGGTTCCGGTATGGCGCGCCTTTTGGACGAGACAGAGGGGTTCATTAAGATAATCTCGAATAAGAAATCCGGAGAGATCCTTGGGGCCAGTATGATCGGGCCGCGGGTAACGGAACTGATCAGTGTTTTAGGGCTTGGCGCGTCCTGCGGCATTACTATCAGTCAACTAAAAGAAACCATTTTTGCTCACCCTACCTTATCCGAAAGTATTCACGAAGCGGTAGCTTAAAAATTAAATATGGATTGCGAAGTATTTGATCTAGGGTTGACGGATTATGAAAATTCATGGCAATTCCAGAAGGAAATTTTGCTAAAAGTAAAGTCCGGATTATATCCTTTTGCCTTGATTTTTTGCCGGCATTATCCGGTGATTACCCTGGGTAGGCTTGCCAAGAAGGATAATATTCTGGTCACAGACGATGAACTTAAAACAAAAGGGATAAAAGTTTTGGAGATAGAACGCGGCGGGGAGGTTACTTATCACGGCCCCGGACAGCTTACGGTTTATCCGATTTTTAATTTTAAGTACCTAAAGAAAGATATCCACTGGTTTTTGAGAGAGTTGGAAAGAACTATTATTTTATCTCTGGCTGATTTTGGGTTGAGGGCCAGGCAGCGCCCGGGTTTAACCGGGGTCTGGATGGATGAGGGTAAGATCGCCTCCATTGGTATTGCCGTGAAGAGCTGGATAAGTTTTCACGGTTTAAGCATTAATATCAAGGATAACGATCTTGATAATTTTCGCCTTATCCGCCCCTGCGGCATGGATATAAAGATGGTGTCAATGGAAAATGCGGCAGGCAAAACCATCCAGATCAATGATGTAAAAGAGGCATTGCTCGATAAGTTCAGCCAGGCACCTGGCCCAGATAGGTATTGGGCCAGTGTTAACTACTGTTAAGGAGGGTTAGATGACAAAAGTAGTCTTGCCTTCGCTGGGAGAAGGGATTGAAAAGGCAACCGTTTCTTACTGGTTTTTTCAAGAGGGTGATAAGATAAGCGAGAAGGAAGATCTGGTGGAATTAGCCACGGACAAGGCGACCTTTAATCTGCCCAGTCCTGTCTCTGGCACGCTTAGTAAAATTTTGTTGCACGAAGGCGATACAGCCCACGTAGGAGATGCGCTGGCGGAGATAGAGTAATAAAAAATAGCTAAAATAAACTTATAATCTAGGGGATGGTCTATTTCTTTAAAAAAATGGGACTGTCCCCATTTTAATAGCGCGCCCCGCGGGCGCACTTACTAATTGGATTAGAGAGCCTTACAAAGAAAGCGCTTCCAATAAATCATTATTTAGTCTTGTATTCGACTTTGGGGTCAAGTATACTTTAACCACTAAGGTAAACATATAACTCATCAACCTTCTGGGTCGGAGGTATGATGTACGAGTACGTATTTTATAATATGGAGGGGTAGTATTTATGTCCGTATGTCTATTGCATACGGATTTTTTGTTGTTAGTTCTTAAAGTGTTTTAAAAACTTTTTGGAATGGGGTGTGATGAAAACAAATAAATGTATGAAAGTTGAGCAGGCAATTCTCGCGGTTACCGGGATAATGTTTTTTGCTGTTTTCTTCCTATATGTCGTGCCCGCATACGGAGATATGACTCCCGAGGAGTTCAATATTGCAATGGGCAGGGACGCCGGTGCTCCGCTGCCTACCGCGCTGCCTTTTATCCGCGGAGATGTTAACGGCGACGGAGTGGTGAATGCAGCTGATGCCAATATCCTCGCTCAATACCTGTCCGGCAACCATTCGCTGTTAGCGTCATATGACGTAGGGGATGTTAACGC
>JAPLLP010000320.1:0-573 GCA_026387515.1 Candidatus Omnitrophota bacterium
TCCTTATAAAGGACAGCCCCTTTATTGATCTGCCAGGGTATGTATAGCTCTCTACCGGAATCAATTATGGTATCTGCCCATCTCTGCCAGCTCACATAGAGCATAATGGCCCCTATAGCCAGAGGTATTAATAAATGCCCATAGTTTTTTAATCTTGTATGCATATATCCCCCAAACACTTATAATAATACTCTATTTTAAAAAAAATGCGATAACTTTTATTAATAAAGCTATCGCATAAAAATGCCACCGCTTTGATATGCCTGGTTTCCAAATAACCGGTGACTATTTGAAAACAGAAATATCCATTTTTTCCATTGATTATTGCTTAGCCCAAGACATGCCTCTTATGGTGCCTCCGGGAACATAATTCAATTTTAACCTTTTAAAAGGATTTGATATCGAAGCTACTACCATATCAGAGAATATCCCCCAAGCGCTTCTCGCGTATAAAAGATATTTCCCATCCGGTGACCAAACAAGTTCTGTGGGATATCCATACTGCCCGTAACTTGAACGAAACCAAACCCTGTCATAATTCCATACTAACATCCTTTTATTATTACCTTCAAT
>JAPLLP010000320.1:584-6368 GCA_026387515.1 Candidatus Omnitrophota bacterium
GGCAATTTTTTTACCATCGGGTGATACAGAAGGGGCAAATCCTCTCACTATCTCTTTTAATCCTGCGCCATCATAATTAATACCGTAAATTTTACCATCCTTAGAAGCGAATACTATTTTCTTGCTGTCTGGCATCCAACTGGGACGACTAGGGAAAATTTGGATCTCAGTTATTTTTCTTAAGTTAGAACCGTCCACAGAGCAGGTAAATAATTCCCCTTGTCCACCCTCTCCAACAGGATTATACAGCTGATCTCTTGCTAAGAAAGCTATCTTTGTCCCATCTGGAGACCAAGAAGGATAACCGCAGGGAGTTTTACCCATATCGATGACCTTTTTAAAATTTTTGACTTCTCTGTCTACAATCATAATCTCATATTTTGGAGATTCAGATAAAGGCCAGCCCATGGGATTATCTTTAGCAAAAATTATATAAGAACAATTTGATGAAAAATATGGATCCCATCCCAACAAATGATTTCCTATATATCCCCTAAAAAATTCTCTTATTGTATTTTGAACATTATTAATATTAGCAAGATAAATCCAACCTCCTCCATCTGTAAAAAGTATAGAACCTTTCAGTGAACTCATATTTATACCTCCAACGATATTAGAAGATATCCATATCAAAATTGTAATTAAAATTATTTTAAAGGAAAAACGAATTCTAAATTTAGACATTAATTACCCCATGATTCTACTGGAAAACCCGCTTCTCTCAAAACTTGATTCCTCCAACTGTAACAATTATAAATATTAGATCCGTAGAGAGTGTAATTTGGTGTTGAAGAATTCCTTAACTGCTCGGCAATATTATACACTTGTTTAATAATAGTAAGATCTGTGCTGATTGTTATGGGTAACATAGACCATTCTTTATCAGTAGAAACTCGACCAGGAACAGACGTTCCCAGAAGTACTCCTGGTGAGAATGGATTAGGATTAAATCCCCACGTACTAATATCACCTGCTTTAGGATAACCTGTAATTCTCAAATAAGTATGTTCCCCTAAACCAAAGGTAAAAGGAATATCTTTAAAGACTATTTGTAATTTTGGAC
Organism: Candidatus Omnitrophota bacterium; assembly: GCA_026387515.1. Next base: position 1,648 of record JAPLLP010000320.1, read on the forward strand.
CTGGTCCTGCATCTAGTCTACTTGTTTTTGCAAAATCTGTCCATCTATTTACATCAGCATTAATGAGAGAAAACTGATTTAGCCCGCTCCCATAATGCCCGAAGGCATAGTTAAACCCCATCCCAAGCGCGCTTCCCCAAATCCTACTCTCATTCCAAGCTGACTGGCCAAAGTCACTTAGGCCTCGGAATGCGATGCTGGAGGTGGAGCCAAAGAAATCCCCCCAGGCACTGGCCTGGCTCCCCATAAAGCCATTAATCTGCATCCCCCATCTACCGATGGTGGTGATGCCGAAAGAGAATACGCTGCTAAACCCTCCACAGAAACTATTCCATCCTCCTGAAAACCAATTTCCAAATCCTCCCCAAGAAGGGCTATTCCAGAACATCCCAGAAGGATCAACCAATACTAGCGGGTTATTGCGGCAGTAAGCGTAATGGTTGAGGCTTTGAGGGTCGTAGATATTCTGGATTAACGGATCAGGCTGGGTGAAATGGGCTATGCGAGAATGGTAATAGCGCGCTCCATAATTATATAGCCCGCTGGAATCAAGTTCCTTGCCGGTGAAATAATGGCTAATCCGGCTAGCGGCTGGCGGCAATCTTCCTGGCGAGAACGAACCAAAGGGAGTGTATTCGCTTAGCTGTACCTGATTACTGTTCTTATCGCTTATAACATTACTTGAGCCTAAGTGGTCAGGATGATAGTAGATCACTTCTGGCAGAGAACCTGCCGGAGGCAGCCCCTTGGTAATGGTGGCGATACGGTTTGAGCCGGAAAAGACGTGCAGGCGGGTAGTGCCGTCAGGACATTTTTCAAATATATTTCCGATGTAAACAGTAGCGCCCTTAGGAGTAGTCTTTTTAACCCGCTCCCCTGAATAATCATAAATAAAATCATTCTGTTCCACCGCGCCAGCCAAGCTTGAAGACGCAGTATTTTGTGCGGGCACTTTCCATTTGGCATCCTTTAGAGCCCGAACATAATAAGCCTTTCCCTGCTTTAATTCGGTGAATTGTTTCTGGTTAGCGGTGTATTTTTCTACGGCAGCGGTTGTGCTATTGTATTGCTCAACGGTATCATAATCTGCGCCAAGTGATAGCGGCCGAAGAGCAGTTTCAACCGCTACAGAAGCAGCCACATAAGGATAACAAACCAGATTCCATCCAGCCGATACCGGAAACTCCGATTCCGTGGAAGAAAGATACCCCTGCACAGTCAGGGTTGCGCCAGCAGAGTTAGTAACATAAATCTGATACCCCCTGCCGTATTCTATGGTGGAGAACTGATCAAATTCCGGCTGATTACTGAACATCTCCCAAGTTTTACTTGCGGAATTGTAGCGCGCAACCTGGTCATAATCGCTGCCAGACCGCAGATTCTTTAACACCTGTAAAATATCGCTGTCTTTGGGAATTATGGGTAAAGAAAATAGGTTCCAACCCGGGTTAAGGCGCAAGGTAAAAGTAAACTCCTGCCTGGCCTGCTCCTTAGGCTCAACCTTAACCAACCGGTTCTCAAGATTATAAGAGTATTTAACTTTGCCTCTGCTAGGCGCGTATTCTTCAGAGAGACTGCCGTTATCATCATAAGAAAACTGCGATCCGTCAGAAGCGTAAAACAGCGCGTGCGGCCTTACATGCCCCTGCCCGTACACAAAACCCACGCCCTCCTTATTTAGCATATTCCCGAGGGAATCATAATTATAAGTTAAGACACCGTATGCGCCAGTGGCCTGGGTCAGCCGGTTAAGGCCATCATAGATAAAATCCTGGGTCGCGGTATTTAAATTGTCCTTTATGCGCGAAATATTTCCCGCGTTATCAAAACTATATTGCAGGTCCTGAAGTTTTCTCTGGGTATTCTGGGTAACGATACCGGCCAACCGCAGGTTCTTGGCATTATAAACATAATTAGTAACTACGTTATTTCCAAACGTATTTTTGGTAATCTGGTTGGTGGCGGAAAACTCAGAAGCGGAAAGATAATTTACCGGAATACTGGGATTAGTTATATTCGCTAGTTTGGTAGTTCCTTGCACCGTATATTCATATTTAATCAAGGTAGCATCCGGATACTTTAAAGTAAACAGCCTATCTAAGCTATCGTAGGTATATTCTGTAGTAAAAGGCGCAGCGTCAACAGTCTTTATCTCCTTTATCTTCCTGCCTGTTTTATCATAGAAATATTCGCTGGAACCGCTGGGATCAGTAACCTTGGATAGCCGGCCGATACAATTGCCTTTTGCAACGTTATCATAAGCGTAAGTTGATAGGGTGTCGGGGACAGTCCCCTGCGGGGACAGTCCCTTTTTAAAAATAACCCTATTCAAGGCATCATATTCAAATAACAGCGCTTGCCCTTTGGCATCGGTTTGCCTAGTAAGATTACCAACCGCGTCATATTCGTATTGCCAGATTCCCATATCCGGGTCATTAACCCAGAGCTTTCTGCCTAAACTATCGTAAGCAAATACAATCTGATTGCCCTGGTCATCTGTGACACGAACCAAATTCCCCAGCGCGTCGTATTCATATGTAGTAGTATAAATCTGGCTACCATTATATTCCATAACCTGGATTGTGCGGCCGTGGGCATCTAAAACTCTTTGTGACTGATGTCCGTTCTCGTCTATTGCTGTAGTTGTCCAACCTGAATAGGTATTTTGTGAATATGTCCCATCGGGATTAGTAATTTTAACCGTTCTCCCCATGCAGTCATATTCAAAAATGGTCCTGGGCTGCGAATAATCCGGCAACGAATAAGCCGCGGATGTAGTAGTTACATAATACGGCAGATATGTCTCTTTTTTACGTCCCTGCGAATCAAACTTAACTATATCGGAAATTACGTATTTATTGCTCGCCACGGGGGTTTTTGTCTGAATGACCCTGCCTAAGCCGTCATAAAATTGATAAGAAACATACATGGCAGCCGTCAGTGGCTGGATGCGTTTTTGCGTGGTTACGATGGTTGGCCGCGAAGTTTGATTATATGCATAAGTAATCCCGGGGTATTGCGCAGAGTCAAGCGGCCCAATTACTGCGATAAGCCTGCCAAGCAGATCATACTGATAAGTAGCAGTCTGGCTATTGGCATCCGTAACTGTCAAGGGATTTGCTGTGCCGAAATTATAGGTAGTGAGAGTAGCCTGGCCTAAGGCATTAATTGTCTTCACCGGAAGAATTCTTAATACGTTGTCATATTCTGTTTTACTGGTGCGTCCTAAAGGATCGATAGTTTCAATGAGATTGCCAAGGGTGTCGTATTTATAGCTTGTGGCCAGCCAGCTTTTGCTGGAAGTAACTGAATTATAGAGCCAGGATTCTTCTTTAGTTAAAAGCCCTTTTAAAGGCGCGGTGGTGCAATCATTTGCGCCATCATAATAAAACCTCTTTTCCTGGATACGAATTCCATCAGCATCCTGAATATAGATGCGCGAAGGCAGGATTACAATATTGTTAAGCGTATTATAATTATATTCAAAGACCTGTGTTTTCTCATCTCCGGTTAGAGATACGTCACCAGAATCAATAATCCGCGTAGGGTTACCGTAATTGTCATATTCAGAATTTATACGCCTCTGCCTGAATGTAACATCGCCGTCATAGGTAAAGTCATCGCGCTGCTTGAGATATACCAAGTTAACCCCGGCATAAAGCTCCCTCTTATCCCAGGTGGATTCAATAGAAGCAAATATATTCTTATCCTTATCTCTAACCGTTTCCCGATATATTCTCCCGTGCAAATCTTTGTCCTGCCGGAAAAACTTTTCCGCATAGTTACCTTCTTGGTCGGTGATGCGGCAAAAGCCAAAACCGGCAAACTCTTTTTCCTCCGCATCGTAAAATCCGGATAAATAATCATAGGTTGTGGTATAAATATTTCCTTGTCCATCAGAAATTTTATCCTGATAGAATACAGGAATGACAAAAGGAAGCCCGGGAGTCCCATCGCTTCTTCTATTGGTATAGGAGCTGGATGGCTTATAATAGAATTCCGTACTTGCCCCTATACCATTATCCACCTTAACCAGGATATCCGCAAAATTCCCTTGCGAATAAGCGATCTCTATCTGGCCATTGTAGGAAACGACATAATCCACCATGCCGTCGCCGTTAAAATCCGCGACCTGCATCTTTGCATCCGTATTGCGTAGACTGAAAACGAAAGATGCATCCGCAATATCTTTAAACCCTATACCATTAAAGATCTTCCTTTTGACTTTTCCATTAGCATAGTCGTAATAAAGGGTGAACCCAAAGAACCAAAGCCGGTTTTTGTCTGGTTCGGATCAAGTAATGCCCCAATCTGCCACTTGCCAAAACATACTCCGAGACCAGCCTCACAAATGTCGGTTATGCCGTCGCCTTCAAAATCAGCCATAAATAATACATCCCAATGAGGCGGGATGTTCGGGGTAACACTCTTACGATACTCAAAGGATGTCCTTGAGTTGATATAGAAATCAAAGAAGAATATCGGGAAGGTCATCGGAACGATTATATCGCTTAATCCGTCGCCATTTACATCTGCCACAAAAGGCGTACTCCGGTAGTGCCCGGAGGTTCCGCCAAAAATTGACCACACGCCCTTATTAATGAATTTCGTGCCGTCTGACAATGCCACATATAACTTATTAATTTCCGCATCACAAACACAAATATCAACCCTTCCGTCGCCGTTAAAATCCCCAAGCAAAATTTTACCGTTTGTAGGTA
>JAPLLP010000249.1 GCA_026387515.1 Candidatus Omnitrophota bacterium
AAAAACGATCTTCACTGGAATACGTTGGACAACCTTAACATAATTACCCAATGCGTTTTCGGGAGGAAAGAGCGAAAATACAGCTCCGGTACCTGCCATGATGCTATCTATCTTGCCGAAGAAGATCTTAGAGGGATAAGAATCAACCTTGACCAGGACGGGCTGGCCGGGCCGCACATTTTTTAGCTGCGTCTCTTTGTAATTTGCCACTACCCAAATATCATCAAGCGCCACTACCGCCATAAGCGGCTGGCTGACCTGAACCTGATTACCTACCTCAACTGATTTACCCGTAATATATCCATCCGAAGGGGCATAGAGCTTGATATAACTTAAATTGAGCTGGGAGATTTTTAGGGCCGCGTTCTTTTCTTTTATCAGCGACTCCTCCAACACCTTCGAAACATAAGCCTTTTTTAATTGCTCTCTGGCGGCCTTTGTCTGTGTAAGACAAAGTTCATAGGCGGTCGTGGTTTTTTCGTGCCGCTCTCTGGTAATGACTTCTTCTTTAAAAAGCGCCTCCGCCCTTTGCTTATCCTGCCTCGCCTGCTTAAGGGCAACGCTTTGAGTCTGGAGGTTTGCCGTGGCAGTCTTTATCCCGGCTTCGGCGTCAAGAAGGCGTGCCTTTTCCGCGTCAAATGCCGCCTGGGCCTGGCTCACTTTCAATTCATAGTCCGCCGGGTCAAGCTCAAGAAGCAAATCCCCCTTCTTAACCGCGCGATTGTCATCGACATAGACCGCGCTTACCGTACCAAACACCCTGGAAGCGATACTATGGATGCGGCCTTCGATATAGGCATCGTCGGTAGTAACGTGGCTAAGGCCGATCACCAGGTATCGCGCCACTAACGCAGCTACTACTAATATGGCTATGCCTAAAATAAAAGTTGTTCTTTTATTTGCCCTGAGATTCATTTTCATTTTGCCCCATTGTATCATAAACCAAGGATAAATCAATTCCCATGGAATACAAAAGCTTGGTGTAATTACGCTTAATTTCATATTCAGCGTTATAATAATTGGTTTGCGCGCTGGTCTCTAAAACGATAGCCTCAAGCACATCCGTAGGTGTTGCCGCGCCATCGGCATATTTGGCGCGCATCACACGCACATTCTCAGCAGCCTGACGCAAGGCATCTTTAGCCACCAGGGTTTTTTCCTTTGCGTCTTTAAGGCCAAGGTAGCTATCTTCTATTTCCAGCTTGATATCTTCGGCCAGTTTAAGCCCTTGCTCTTTTAATCCTCTTTGAATTGAACGCTCCTTATAAACTTCTGCCTGAGTAAGCCCGCCGTCAAAAAGATCTATGTTAGCCCCGAGATTAATATTTAAGTTATCCTGATGTGTCTGGAATTTGTTCTCTGTATAGGCATATCCTCCCTGGGCATAAATCGTGGGATAGCTATTGGCTTTTTTTGCCTTTACGCTAAAATCAACAGCCTTGAGTTTATCAGAAATAACGGCTATCTCCGGCCTCTGCTCCTGAGCGGTCCGCCAGGCATCCTCAAATTCGGGGATCACCGGGATATTCATAGTTACATCCTTAACCGCGATTTTTTCTCTTATCGGCAATGCCAGAATGTTATTCAATCTTGCCGCTAAGTTATTCCTGGCATTACGCGCCACAATCAGGCGCTTTCGGGAATCAGCCAGCTTAACCTGCGCCGGAAGAAAATCGTTCTTTATCGCGGCTCCCTGCTCGACTAAATGCTTGACGTCGTTTAGATACGCGATAAGGCTCTCCATCTCTTTCTCTGCCACCTTTATCATTTTTTCCGACTCAAGAAGGTCAAAATAAGAAGTAATGAACTCCAGGATCGCTAACTTCTTCACGCTCTCCGTGGCGGACTTTTGGGCCTGGAACGTTTCTTTCGCCGCCCGGTAATTAGCAATAGTCTTGCCAAAATCAAACAAGGTCTGGTAAACAAGAAAACCGTAAGATAGCGATTCTCTCTGCGCGGTTGGCAGGTTCGAATCATTAAGCTTTGAAGCGGGCTGAAATTTCAAAAAGGACTGCTTAAGCGAAACGTTCAACTGAGGCAAAAGCGCTGAACGGGCAATGAGCGAATCTGCAAAAGCCATATCATTATCGACGAAGGAAATCTTGAGTAATCGGCTGTCTTTAGCGACCAGGCGGATCCCCTCGGAGATGGTAATTGTTCTGGCCTCTGGGGAGTCTCCTGAGGCTGAAACAGTATCAGCCATAAAAAAAATAGCCACAAATATCAGGCATATAGAAAAATTTTTACCTTGCGCCATTCTTATTTACCCGGTAAAACTTCCAAGCCGGAAGCCGCACCGATCCCCCGCGCCACTTCCGGGATAATGCCTTTTTTTATGTATATGGGATGTATTATTTTTCTTATTGACGGGAGTCTCCGGGAAAACACGAAAGCGCCGATTACGCAACATATGCCTCCGAACATCAGGGTATGCGGCGCCCCTATCCTTTGAGCAAGGCTACCCGCCAGTAAACATCCAAAAGGAGACATCCCCATAAAAGCCATGGTATAAAAGCTCATCACCCTTCCGCGCTTGTCTTCTTCTACGATAGTCTGCAATACCGTGTTGCTAGCTGCCATCTGGACCATCATGGCAAAACCAGCCACAAAAATAACCATCAGGGCAAACCACAGGGAACGTGAAAAGGAAAAAACCACCACCCCTAAGCCAAAAAGGGCTGAGGCCAACGCGATTATTCTCCCCAGGCCCACCACAGTCTTCCTCCCCGCCAAGTAGATAGCGCCTGTTAAGGCCCCTATGCCAGACATGGCCATGAGAAAACCCAGAGTCTTGGGGCCTCCGTGGAAAATATCCCTGGCAAATATAGGCATTAATACCTGATACGGCACGCCCATTAGACTGATCAAACCTAGAAGCAGGAGAATAGATTTGATAGGGGCAAAGCCCAATACATAAACAACGCCTTCTTTTAAATCGTACAAAACATGGTTGGTAAATATTTTCTTGGCCTTAGGCGTTATGCTCATTGCGGCAAGCGAGATTATAACCGCAATATAACTGAGGGCATTTAACAAAAAACACAAACCTTCCCCTACAACGGCAATAAGGATACCGGCGACTGAAGGCCCGATCATCCGGGCAAGATTAACCATCGAGGAATTTAAGGCTATGGCATTACTGAGATCGTTTTTGTCTTCGATCATATCGATAGTGAAGGCCTGGCGCACGGGTATATCCAGGGAATTTACCAGGCCAAGGAAGAAACTTAACATCAAGATATGCCACACCGCTATACTTTTGGTAAAGACTAAAATTGACAACACCAGCGCCTGCAGCATGGCCAGTGTCTGAGTTACAATCAGAATGCGATGCCGGTTGTATCTATCAGCGATTACCCCTCCAAAAGGCGATAACAAGAACGCGGGAATTTGGCCGATAAACCCTACTATGCCCAGCAATAACGCAGAGTTGGTAAGCCTATAGACCAACCAGCTCATAGCTATCTGCTGCATCCAGGTACCGACCAAAGATATGCTCTGTCCGCTAAAAAAGAGGCGATAATTCCTGTGTTTTAACGCGCGAAAGATATCATTCATACCTTAATGCCTCAATAGGATCAAGCTTGGAGGCCTTCTGCGCCGGCCAGAGCCCGAACACGATACCTACTACTAGCGAAAAAGTGGTAGCGAGGATCACCGAAGACATAGAAACTTTTACCGACCATCCGGCAAAGAAAGTAATCAGTATTGATACGCCTGTGCCCAGCAATATCCCCGATATGCCTCCGAGGAAAGACATAAGCACGGACTCAATGAGGAACTGCACCATAATATCTTTATTAGTCGCGCCTATTGCCTTACGCAAGCCGATCTCACGCGTGCGTTCAGTCACTGATACGAGCATAATATTCATAATACCTATACCGCCGACTAAAAGCGATATCGCGGCAATCGCCCCTAATAACAGAGACATGGTCTTGGTTGTAGCCTCGAGTGTATTCTTGATATCAGACATATTACGTAATTGAAAAGAGTCTTGCTCGTCTTTTGTCACAAGATGATGCTGTTTTATGATGAGTTTGGTTATTGTATCCTGCGCCGCCGTCATCACTCCTGGCCCGATTGCCTCCACGGAAATAGAATCGATGTATTCTTTTCCAAAGACCCGGTACATAGCAGTAGTAATAGGAATGACTACTGTGTCATCTTGATCGTGAAAACCCGTAGCCCCTTTAGCGGGCAGTATCCCAATGACTTTAAAGTTGATCAGGTTTATTTTTATGGTTTCACCGATAGGGTTAGCATCTCCAAAAAGCTGTTGCACCACTGTAGTGCCCAATAGCGCAACCTTGTCTCTTCTCGTTAGTTCTTCTTCAGTAAAAAATCTTCCCACTGCCGGAACCGCGGCGCGGATAGAGGGATAATTAATTCCCGTTCCCTCTACCTGGCTACTCCAGTTCTTATTTGCGTAAACCAGCTGTCCCCTTCCGGAAACTGACGGACTAACCATTTTTACCGCATCCGTAAGCTTTTCGATAGCCGCCACATCCTGAAAGGTAAAACGCGTTATCGCGCCCGCGCCCAAAGATACCCCATGGACCCTAGAAGAACCGGGCATCAGTAGAATAAGGTTTGACCCCAAAGAAGCCAACTGCTTCTCGATAGACTCTTTAGCCCCCTGCCCCACCGCGAGCATGGCGATGACCGCGGCCACACCGATCAATATGCCAAGGATGGATAAAAATGAACGCATCTTATGCGATATCATTGATTGGGCTGCCTGCCCCAGATACTCTAAAAACTGGGTCTCTCTGGCCTTTCTCTCTTTTTTTGATAAGACCGTATCAATGATCTTATCTGCCGCTCCTTCATCCGACGACTTAGTCACGACTCCTTGTTTTAGGTCAGAGATTATTTTACCGTCCAAAACCCGGATAATACGCTTGGCGTGCTCGGCCATTTCACTCTCATGGGTAACCATGATAATGGTCTTGCCTTTGGCGTTTAGATCCTTGAGTATCCCGACTATTTCTTCCTTGCTTTTTGAATCGAGGTTACCGGTGGGCTCATCGGCAAATATTATCAACGGGTCGTTAACTAGTGAACGGGCAATGGCAGCGCGCTGCTGCTGGCCTCCGGAAAGCTCTGAGGGCCTGTGATTCACCCTATCTGCCAGCCCCACTTCCTTGATCCTCTCTCTTGCCTGGTTTTTTAAATGCTGTTTTCCCGCGTAGATCAAAGGCAGAGCCGCATTTTCTAAGGCGCTCATCCGAGGTAAAAGATGAAACTGCTGAAAGACAAAACCAACCAAGCGGTTGCGTATAGCGGCTAATTCTTCTTCAGGGAGATCATTAACTTTTTTTTGGCCTAAATAATACTCTCCGGAATCAGGCCTATCCAAAAGACCCAGGACATGCATAAGGGTGGATTTTCCGGAGCCCGAAGGCCCCATAATCGCCACAAACTCACCCGGGGCGATCTTCAAAGAGACGTCCTGGAGGGCCTTAACCTGCTCTGATCCCATTAAATAGGTTTTATAAATATGTTTTAACTCGATCATCTTTTTCTAAAAGGCATAAACGGGTTGCTACCCGAGCTACTACTTTTAGGAAGGGTAAATTTCTTTGACTTCACTATTAAATAATCGCTCTCCGTAACCCCCGAAATAACCTCTATATTCTTGTCATCGGTGATCCCCAACTGCACAAGCGCCTTCACCGGCTCTTTTACATTATCCTGCTTTAGCAACACATAATCTTCCTTGTTTTTATAAACAGCATCCACGGGAATTACCAGGATATCCCTCTTATCCTGCACTATAAAATCCACGGAGGCATTCATCCCGGAGCGGAAAAAAGGCGGCACGTCCTGCGGGGCGAGATCAACCGGATAGATAGTAACGTTATTAACGGTTTGCGACTCGTAATAGATATGCTCGACCTTTGCCTTTATTTTTGTATCCGGGTACGCGTCAAGTGCAATCACCGCTTTCATCCCTTTCTTGACTTTACCAATATCCGTTTCGTCCACCTGCGCACGTACTATCAGGTGGTCTGACAAGACTATCACGGCGTCAGCGGTAGTGACTGTCTGCCCCGGCTGCGTGGTGGCAACAATCACCTCTCCGTCAATGGGCGCCAAGAGCGGGATAGGTTTATAGGCCTGCTCCCAATACTTTAGGCTCTTCGCTCCTTTACCTCTAGCCGCATCCAATAAAGCCGCCCTCTCAGTTGAACTCATCCAGGCCAGGATCTGCCCAATTTTAACCTTCTCTCCTTCCTGGACTAGAATACTTTCTACCCTGCCATTAACCGGAGGTTTCACTTCCAGGCGGTTTTTTGGCAAGACCGTCCCGGTAGAAGATATAAAGATCTTGATCGAGCCTTTTGCCGGCTGTATCAATTTAGTCTCCTCACTAACCGATTCCTTCTGCCTAACCTTGAATAGCCACGTACCTATGGCCGTGGCTATAATTATAACAATTATAAATACGCTGAATTTTTTAGCTCGCATATTCTAACGTCTCTCCTTTCGCCTGGATCCAATTTGCCTCAGCCGTCAAAGTATTAGCCTGGGCACCCAGGTACGCCTTCTTTGTATTAACCAGGTCATCTTCAATAATTGTCCAGTTGTCAAACTGGACCAATCCTAATGAATACTGCGCCTCGGCGATATTAGCGCGTTCGCTGGCGGCAGCGAGGAATTTACTCTCCACCACTTGCGTTTCCACGGCATCCAGGAGCGCTGCCCAGGTCTGTTCAAGCGCCAGGATAACACTGTCTCTTGAGCTACGTTCGTTCGCCTCGGCCTGATTAAAAATTGCCTTGGCCTGCTCTACTTCAGCTGCCCTTAAACCGCCTTCTAATAAAGGAAAGGATAAAGTCAAACCGGCATTCATTTGATTGTTGCGCGGAGGCCAGTCGGAGCTAGTCCGGTTTGCCCCCATACTAGCCGAAAGCTGAGGAAAAAAGTTCGCCTCCGAGGCCTTAATCCCGAAAGAAGCGGCATTCTTCTGAGCTAGAAGTTTACCCAGAGATGGATTATTTTGAGCCAGAGTTTCAAAATCCGGCCTCTCCAGGCTAGACTCTCTTACATTAAAACCGCCTTTTACGCGCAAGGCGGAAAATTGGGTCCTCCCCATTTCCTTAATAAGGTCTCTTTGGGCAACCTCAAGCGTCCTATGGGCCTGGGCAATCTCAAACTGAGACTGAGCCAAGTTCGCCTCGGCGGTAAGCAACGCCCCCCTATGTTCCATACCCGATTGATAGCGCAGGGTAATTAATTCCAGATTGCCTCTACGGATATTGTAGATCTCTTGAGTAAGATTTAATAATTCCTGGGCTTTAAGCATGTCAATAAAAGCGGTACGCAGGCGTAACCTTACCTCGGTAGAGGTAAATTTATAGTTGTATTGAGCGGCTTTTATATCTTCAACGCCGGCCTTCACATTATTCGACGTCTTGCCCCCGTCAAACAACAGTTGCGTCCCGGTTACTCCATAAGTAAAAGAGTTAGAGGTCTTTTTAGTTGTTTTACCGACGCTTGTGGTAGATGTTCTTGTCCTGGTGAATCCCGCGCTTGAATCCACCTGCGGAAGAAGGGTGCTTGCGGTTATGTTTTTGGCTGCCTCTGATTGCTTGACTGCCTCCTGGCTTGAGATTAAATCCGGATGGTTCTTGGCAGCCTCCTTAACGCAATCCTGCCAGCTAAGAATCTCCGGGCCAACATCCTCCTCTGCGCGCAGGGGTAAGGCAATACCTAAAAATACAAAGAATATAATTATTTTAGCGAATCGGGGCATCATCTTGGCTATTTTTTTGCCGAAATCCTAGCTTCTAGTTTTGATATGAGTTTCTCGGCCTTGTCTAAAAACTGACTAAAATCCCTTGCATGCATCAAGCTGATTATTTTCTTATCAAGCTTGGCAAAAACCATAAGCTGATCTCCGGGTTTAATACCCAGGGCTTTGCGTAAAGTGGCGGGAATAACCAACTGCCCCCTCTCCCCAATAGTCACTGAACCGTAAGCCCTGCCCTTAAGAATAGTATGCATATATACACCCCCTTCGCAGTAAGCGAACACCCGCGCAAATCTTCACCGCGAGGTGAACGCTGGCCCAAATCCTATATGGGCCAGGCGCCTATTAGCGCGGGGTATCACATTTGTATGAAATGTATGAAAAGGAGTATATATCATATTTTTCTCATTGTCAATAATTTATTTAGGGGAGATTGCTTAATTGAGATTTTGATAATAATTATAGGTGAGTAACGCTATGTCGGAGATAAACTTTTTCGTGGATTTGGCGAACCTGTCCTCGTGCTTAGCTAAAACGCAGATTAGAAAATTACCCTTATTAGTATAAACTATTCCCACATCATGGCAGACGTGCCGTTCCAGACCTGTCTTATGGGCAATAAAGGTCCCGTTT
>JAPLLP010000290.1 GCA_026387515.1 Candidatus Omnitrophota bacterium
CCCTTATGGCTGACTCCCGGCCGAAACCCGGCCCTTTTACATATACCTCCACTTCCTTAATACCTATATCCTTTGCCTTGCGCGCTGCGTCAGCGGCAGCTATCTGTGCCGCAAAGGGAGTGGATTTCTTCGATCCGCTGTAACCGACGATCCCAGGGGCAGACCATACCAAAGTGTTGCCCTGTTTGTCGGTAATAGTAATGATGGTGTTATTGAAACTTGCCTGGATATGGGCTATTCCAGCCGTAATCCCCTTGGCCAGCTTTTTCTTCTTTGCTTTTTCTTTAGTCGCCATATTTGACCCACTCCTTGTCCACCAGGACAACACCCGCGCAATTCCTATTAGCGCGGGGTGTCACTATAATTTTACCGGCGCAATTCCGATTAGCGCCGGGTGTCTTATTTCGCAGGCTTAGCTCCAGCCGCGGGCGCTACTTTCTTGACCGGGGCGCTTTCCGCCTTCTTAATCACTGCCATACCGCCCCTGCGCGGGCCCTTGCGTGTCCTGGCATTGGTGCGGGTACGCTGCCCCCTGACCGGAAGGCCTTTTTTATGACGCATACCCCTCCAGGATCCAATATCGACCAACCTCTTTATATTCTGGGAAATATCTCTGCGTAAATCTCCCTCTACTTTATAACCGGCCCTTTGAATAATATTGGTCACGTGCATGATCTCTTCTTCAGTCATATCCTTGGCGCGCTTATCCGGGCTTACCCCTGCCTCTTTAAGGATCTTGTTGGATAAATCCCTACCTACACCATAAAGGTACATGAGAGATATCTCTATCCTTTTCTCTTTTGGAATATCAACACCTAATATTCTGGGCATCCTCTAATCTCCTTCGCAGTAAGCGAACACCGGCCCAATTCCGGTCTGGGCCGGGTGTAGCAATGGCGGGGCGTCGTCTTACCCCTGTCTCTGCTTGTGCTTAGGGTTAGTGCAAATCACCAGCACTACGCCTCTTCTTTTAACGATCTTACAATTATCGCAGATTCTCTTAACCGACGCTTTTACTTTCATAGTTTATGAACACCGACCCAATTTCCCCAGAGGGGGACACCGGCGCAACTCAAATCAGCGCCGGGTAGCGTACCCTCTCTACTTTACCCTAAAGGTAATCCTTCCTCGACTTAGATCGTAAGGAGAAAGCTCGAGCTTTACTTTATCCCCCGGCAAAATCCTGATGAAATTCATACGCATCTTACCCGATACGTGAGCTAAAACTACATGCCCGTTCTCCAACTTTACCCGGAACATAGCGTTGGGCAACGTTTCTACTATTACTCCTTCAGTCTCGATTAATTCTTCTTTCGCCATATACCTTTTTTAGGCTGTAAGAATCTCAGGCCCCCGGGGGGTTATAGCTACCGTGTGTTCAAAATGCGCGGAACGAAGGCCGTCTTTGGTAACTGCTGTCCAGGAATTATCGGAGATCTCTGACTCCCAGCTTCCGACATTAACCATCGGCTCTATAGCTAACACCATGCCGTTCTTAAGCACCGCACCCTTATGCGGCTGGCCAAAGTTAGGAATTTCCGGCTCTTCATGAAGCGACCATCCTATGCCGTGCCCCACAAACTGCCTGACCACGGAAAAACCCTGGCCCTCCACATAAACCTGGATGGCATGAGAAATATCCGACAGGTGATTACCGGCCTTGGCCTGCTTTATCCCTTCGGACAACGCCTTACGCGTTACCTCAATGAGCTTCTTGGATCGATTATCTACTTTCCCGACCGGAACAGTAACAGCCGCATCAGAAAAATAACCTTGATAATCTATGCCTAAATCAATACTCAGGATATCGCCTTCTAAGAGCACGCGGGGCCCGGGGATACCGTGCACTATCTCTTCATTAACCGAAACACACACGCTCGCAGGGAACCCTTTGTAACCCTTAAAAGCAGCTTTGCCTCCTGTCGCGGCTATAAGCTCTTGCGCTAAATTGTCAATTTGAGCAGTAGTAATGCCCGGCCTGATACTCTGCCGGAGCTCTTGCAATACCTTCGCCAGAATCCTGCCGGAATCCCTAAGCAAACCTAAATCTTTATCAGACTTTAAGGGAATCATTCGCGCCCTTAGCTAACTGGATAATCTTATCCAAAACTATTCTCGAGGCGCCGTCGGCAGAGATACGGCTCAATTTATTTTGTTTACTGTAATAATCAATAAGGCCGGAGGTCTCTTTTAAATACACCTCAAGGCGTTTCCTAATGGTCTCTTCCCGGTCATCCTGCCTCTGGTAAAGCTGGCCTCCGCAGTTATCGCAAATTCCAGCCTTTTTCGGCGGCATATTAGTCAGGTGAAAATTACTTCCGCAGGAACGACACACCAATCTGCCAGAGAGACGCTGGATGATCACAGGCTCGCTGGCATCGAGATAAACCACAAAATCTAACTTTCTATCCGATCCCTTAAGCATGCCATCAAGGATCTGGGCCTGCGCTTTATTACGCGGATAACCATCCAGAATAAAACCCTGCTTGGTGTCGGCCTGACTGATCCTTCTTTGTAACATCTGAGTAAGAAGCTCATCCGGTACCAGGGCCCCTTTATTCATAAAATCCTTAGCCTTTTTCCCCAGCTCAGTGTCACCTTGGACATTCTGGCGCAGCATATCTCCCGTTGAAATGTGCGGCAGGTTCAATTCCTGCGCCAATACTTTTGCCTGTGTCCCTTTTCCCGCTCCCGGAGGGCCTAATAAAACAATTATCATTTTGAGTTTATTACCTTCTTCCCCTGATACGTCCGGCTTTAATAAATCCTTCGTAATGATGCATCAGAAGGTGTGATTCTATCTGCTTTATAGTATCAAGCATAACTCCGACAATGATCAGAATACCCGTGCCGCCGAAAAATGAAGCCACCAGATACGGAACCTTTAGCCAGGCCATGATGAAATCGGGGAATATGGCAATAACCGCGATAAACGAAGCCCCGGCCAGAGTAACGCGCGTCATCACAAAATCCAGGAATTCTGCCGTAGGCGCCCCCGGACGGATGCCAGGGACAAACCCCCCGTATTTTTTCATGTTATCCGCCAGATCAGTAGGATTAAAGACGATGGCTGTGTAAAAATAGCAAAAGAAAATAATTAATAAGGCATAAACTAACGTATAAAGTACGTGTCCGCGGATAAGGTTTTGCGCCAGCCTCTGAAAAGCCGGATTCGGGATAAAAGAGGCTATGGTAGCCGGAAAAAGAATGATCGACTGGGCGAAAATAATAGCTATAACGCCCGAGGTATCAACTTTAAGCGGTATATAAGTACTCTGTCCGCCGTAAATCTTCCTTCCCACCACCCGCCGGGCATACTGCACAGGGATTTTTCTCTGCCCCTGAGTGATCATTATGACCGAAAATACCACGCCGACTAAGAATACCGCCATCACTAGAAGTGTTGCCGGCTGAATCTGGCGATGGCTAGGATTGAACGGGGACATCAACAGGAATAATTGCTGCAGCGCAGGCCAGACCCTGGAAACGATACCGGCAGTAATCACCAGAGATATGCCGTTTCCGATACCGCGCTCCTGTATCTGTTCGCCTAGCCACATGATGAATATCGTACCGGTGGTCAAGGTAAGTACCGTAAGGATCCTGAAGCCCCATCCCGGATGCATCACGATCTTTAAGCCTTCAAAACGCGCGGGATTCTCCAGCCACAGGGCGATAAAAAAAGACTGAATTACAGAAAGACCCACCGTACCATAACGCGTAAATTGATTTATTTTCTCGTGGCCGGCCTTCCCCTCTTTGGCCAGTTTTTCCAAAGCAGGAACTACCGCGGTCAAAAGCTGCAGAATGATGGAGCTGGAGATATAAGGCATGATCCCCAAGGCAAAGATGGTCAATCTCTCCATTGCCCCTCCGGAAAACATATTGATTATGCCAAAGAGCGTTCCACCCTGCGTTTTACCAATGCGGTTAAAAAATTCCGCCAGCGCCGTTCCGTCTATACCCGGCGTAGGAACAAAGCACCCCACCCGGTAAACCGCAATAAGAATACCGGTAATGATCAGGCGCCTCTTTAAATCCGGT
>JAPLLP010000264.1 GCA_026387515.1 Candidatus Omnitrophota bacterium
AGGTTCACGATGAAAATAACACAGCAAAGCTCGGCGACGTGGTGCGCATAGAGGAGACCAGGCCGCTTTCGAAGGATAAGTTCTTCAGGCTTATCGCGGTGGTCAAAAAAGCCGAGGCGCAAGGCGTGCAAATAAAAGAAGAGATCATCGAGCAAACCGTTGCGGAAGAGAAGAAATCATGATTCAGCTACGCTCAATTTTAGATGTAGCGGATAATACCGGAGCCAAAAAGGCTTCTTTCATCAATGTCTTAGGCAAAAAGAATTGCAGTTTTGCCAAGATCGGAGATGTTATTAATGTGAATGTGAAGGAGTCTTCTCCCGAGGCGGCTATAAAAAAGGGAGAGGTAGCCAGGGCGGTCATTGTCAGGACCAAGACCCCCATCAGGAGGCCGGATGGTTCAGTATTGCGTTTTGACCGTAACGCCATAGTATTTATTGATGTTCAACTTAATCCCAGGGGCACGCGCGTATTCGGGCCTGTAGCCAGGGAATTGCGTGATAGGAATTTTTCCAAAATTATTTCATTAGCGCCAGAGGTTATATAAGACTATGCTTAAAATACGAAAAGGCGATACGGTTCATGTAATGAAAGGCAAGGATAAAGGTAAAAAGGGCCGGGTAATCACCATTTTTACCGAAAATAAAAAGGCGCTGGTTGAAGGCGTGAATATGCTCAAAAAACACAAGCGCCGCACGCGCGATGACCAGCAGGGCGGGATCGTTTCGATCGAGGCGCCGATAAGCGTTTCTAATCTCATGGTGGAATGTAAAGGTTGTTCTCGCCCCGCGCGCATAGGTTTTAAGGTTCTGGATAATAAGGCCAAAACGAGGTACTGTAAGGTCTGCAACGAGGCAATATAAGTTAAGGTTATAGACTATGTCACCTAAATTATTAGCAAAGTACAGGAACGAGATTATTCCCCAGATGATGGAAAAATTCGCCCTCAAGAACAAGATGGCGGTTCCTCATATCGAGAAGATCGTGGTTAATATGGGTGTGGGGGAAGGGTTAGCAGATATTAAGATCCTGGAAAAGGCCATGGAGGAATTAGCCGCGATAACCGGCCAAAAGTCGGTGATGCGTAGGGCCAAAAAGGCCATTTCCAATTTTAAGATAAAAGAGGGGTCTCCGGTAGGCTGCAAGGTTACTCTGCGCCGGCAGATCATGTTCGAGTTTATGGACAGGCTCTTAAACGTTGCCATGCCGCGTATCCGCGATTTCCGGGGTGTCCCAGTCGATTCTTTTGACCGGGGAGGGAATTATACGCTGGGCTTAACGGATCAATCGATCTTCCCGGAGCTAGAGATTGATAGGGTGACGCGCACGCAGGGTATGGATATTACTTTCGTGATCAAGAATTCAAAATCCAAGGAGCAATCTCAGGAGCTGTTGCGTCTCTTCGGCATGCCCTTTGCCGTAAAAGAGCAATAAAGAAGGATACGGTTCATGGCTAAAAATTCACAGATAGCACGCTGGAAGCGGAAACCTAAATTTTCATCACGCAAATATAACCGTTGTGAAATCTGCGGCCGTTCAGGAGGATACCTGCGCAGGTTTAAGCTCTGTCGTATATGTTTCCGGGAATTGAGTTGGGTCGGGGCTATACCGGGAGTAAAAAAAGCCAGTTGGTAGCACAGATAGTGCACATTAGCACACCGCGCTAATCGGAATTGCGCGGGTGTTCGTTATTACGAAGGAGCACAAATAAGATGTCTAGG
>JAPLLP010000171.1 GCA_026387515.1 Candidatus Omnitrophota bacterium
GATAGCGGCAAGCGGTGCAAAGAGGCCGACTACCCTTCCCTTTGAAACGCAAAATATCGGTACGGGCCGTAACTACTTGCCTAATGCCAAAGTGCCTAGCGAGTTACAGCGTACCTCTACCAATACCTTTGACGACGCGGGAAATCTTATTAATACCACTACCCAGGAACAGCTTTATCATTCCCTTCAACCCGGTTTCCCCGAAGTTTCTGCGGAGCAATTTATCTTTGGGACGCTGGATTTTTCCACTTTTCAGATGGTGATGGAATTTTTAAAATCGCGCGCCGAAACAAAAATACTTTCCAATCCCCGTATCACTACCTTAAACAATCAGGAAGCCAAGATGATGGTGGGAAAGATAGTCCCTATACCTACCTACTCCTATAGTAAAGAAACAGGAAACCAGGTAATTTCAGGATATCAGGATATGTCTGTGGGAGTAAAGCTTGTGGTTACTCCGTATATTAATGAACACAGTTATATTACTCTAAACGTAAATCCCAGCGTAGACGATATAATAGGGGTAACCGGGCCTAATGGCGAGAGGCCGGTGATTTCTACCCGTAGCGCAGAGACAAAGGTGATGATTAAAGACGGCCAGACCCTGGTCATCGGCGGCCTGATTTCAGAGAACAGGATCAACGCTAGGAAAGCCATTCCTTTCCTAGGCGAAATACCTATATTGAATCTTATTTTCGGAAAGAAAGAAGGGACTATCAACCGGACGGAGTTATTGATTTTTATTACTCCCCATATCATTAAAGAAGCGGATTTTACGGCCAGCGAAGAGTTGATGAAGTCTGTCGATAAGACTAAAAAGGGCGCTCCTTCTAAAAATAAAAAGCAAAAATAAGGAACTCGATGTTTAAGCTTAATTTTGTATTTTCCAAAACCGGGATGATGAAATATATTTCGCATTTGGATCTTATGCGTACCTTTACGCGCGCCTTGCGGCGCGCCGAGATACCGGTTAAGATCAGCGAGGGTTTTAATCCCCATCCAAAGCTAAGTATAAAACGGGCGTTGAAGCTGGGCTTAGAAAGCGAAAATGAAGAGGCCTGCGTAGGCCTGGTAAGGCTGTTTAAGCCTGAAGATTTCAAAGAGAAAATGCAGGTCCAGTTGCCCGAGGGGATCACTATTAAATCCGCCAGTTATTCAAATAATTAAAAAGGACATATCATGACTAGAGAGATTTTAATCAATGCCGACCAGCAGGAAAAAAGGGTAGCTATCGTGCAGGACGGGCGCCTGGAAGAGTTTTACATCGAGCGTCCACAGGATAAGACTATCGTGGGGAACATCTACAACGGGAAGATCGAGGCAGTGCTGCCATCTATCGGAGCGGCTTTTGTGGATATAGGGTTGCCGAAAAAAGGCTTTTTGTATCTTTCAGAGCTTGTTGAGACTCTAGAGGCCATACAGGTACGAAAGATTAACCCTAAGGATATCAAAAAAGGCCAGGAGATTTTAGTGCAGGTGGTCAAGGAATCTTTTGGCACTAAAGGGCCAAGGCTTTCCTGTCAGATAGGCCTTCCCGGGAGGTATCTTGTGCTCATGCCGCAGGAGAAGCAGATCGGTATTTCGCGGCGGATTGATGATGATGAAGAAAGACGGCGCCTTAAACAGGCATTTTTAGAGTTGAAACTTCCTAAAGATGTGGGTTTTATAGTGCGCACAGCTGCCAGCGGCAAATCCAAGCAAGAACTTATCCGCGACGCCAATTTCCTGCTCAAGCTTTGGAAGCGCATCGAAAAACAGATCCATGAGAGGAAGGCTCCGGCGCTTATTTACGAGGAATATGACTTAAGCCTGCGCGCCATCCGTGATTCTTTTACCGACGACGTGAACAAGCTGGTGATAGATTCTAAGCAGGAGTATTGGCGGATACAGCATTTTATGAGGACGTTCTTGAGTTATCTTACCCGGAGGCTTGAGCTTTTTAGGGGAGATGACATATTTGAGGCAAAGGACGTGGAAAAACAGATCAATCGGATCTTTGAAACCAAGATCTACCTTAAGTCCAAGGCCTACCTTATTATTGAGCCGACAGAGGGTTTGGTGGTCATTGATGTCAATAGCGGCGGTTTTAAGAAAAA
>JAPLLP010000259.1 GCA_026387515.1 Candidatus Omnitrophota bacterium
GGGATAGATCATTTCTCTACCCCTGATTGCGGATTTTGCCACTTCACAGAAACCCACGCATCCGTCGAGGCATGTAACACAGATACCCGAAACAGGAGACGGATTTACCCTGTTCCTGGTATTTGTTGCGGGACTTGCATTCGGCTTACTAAACGACATCCTACCCCTCCTTTTGCTATACATCCTTCAACGATGTTCCCCAGCGACACCGCTGTCTTTAGTATCGTCTCTCCGATACTAGAACTTTTTAGCTAACTCGTGGGTCATAACCAAGGCCTCCGCAACTTCACGCATGGTCTTTCTGCGGTCCATACTGTATTTACGGATACGCAGGTACGCCTCTTCTTCGCTAAGGCCTTCGTCATGCATTAGCAGGCCCTTGGCGCGCTCAATTATCTTGCGTGCCTCAAGCTCTTCCTGGATCTCTTTGCCTTTTAGCGTCAATTGCGCATTCTCGATCGCCACTGCCGCCTGGCTTGCGATCGTAGTCAGTATGTTGATCTCGGTCTCGGTAAAATTGTGGGGCCGCGGGGTATAACAATTGATCACCCCGATTACCTTGCCTTTTACTGCTAAAGGGACACAAAGGAGCGAACTCAACCCCTGCCTCTTGGCGATATCCTTGTGCTTATATTCATTTTCTTTGGTAACGTCTCTAATAGCTATAGCCCTATTCTCCTTGACCGCTTTACCGGCAACACCTTCGCCTATTTTTAAAGGAGGTTTTTTATTATATTCATCGCTGATGCTCTGTGACGCGCGGATCTTAAGCTCATTGCTCTTCTCGTCAATAAGCATTATTGAGCATATATTGGAACCCAACAGCTCTGCGGTTACGGAGACAATAAGACGCAGGATATCCTCCAAATACAAATCCGAGGTTATGGCTTTGCTTATTTTAGATAGTGCTTTTACCTGCTCTTCGAAAGACATATCATCCACCTATAAAAAAAGCGTTCTACACCTGTTTTCCAGGCATAGAACGCCATTGTTCCTCGTTTAAGGAGCTCCGTAAAAACAAAAAAGCGTTCTCTTTTAAGAACGCTCCTTCGCTCCTTCTTTTAAGGCACAGACTTTGTGCCTCAGTTATATTTTAGCAAAAAAAAGTAAATTGTCAAGTAAAAGTAAATTACACTAACCCTTGAGCTAGCATGGCATCAGCCACTTTGACAAATCCGGCGATATTCGCGCCGTTAACATAATTTATATATTTGCCCTCTTTGCCGTACCTGACGCACTGTTCGTGTATAGCAATCATGATCTGGAGCAATTTACTATCTACTTCTTGACGGGACCAAGACATCCTGGCGCTATTCTGAGTCATCTCCAGGCCGGATGTGGCCACGCCGCCGGCATTAGAGGCCTTACCGGGGGCATACAAGATCTTGGCATTCTGGAATACCTCTACCGCCTCAGGAGTGGAAGGCATATTTGCGCCTTCTCCCACAGCCAGGCAGCCGTTTTTTACCAGCACCTTAGCATCAGCCTCGTCTATCTCATTCTGGGTAGCGCTGGGGAAAGCGATATCGCATTTTATGCCCCAGGGCTTTTTGCCTTCATAATATTTGCAGCGGAATTCACTTGCGCACTCTTTTATGCGCCCGCGTCGCACGTTCTTAAGCTCAAGAACACAAGCCAGCTCTTTTTTATCAATACCTCCATCATCGTGGATAAAACCGCTTGAATCTGACAGGGTCACTACCTTCGCCCCAAGTTCAATGAGTTTTTCAACGGTGTATTGCGCGACATTACCCGAACCCGATACCGTACAGACCTTTCCTTTTAATGATTCTCCCCTGGTCTTTAGCATCTCCTCAACAAAATAAACACAGCCATAGCCCGTAGCTTCGGGACGGATCAAGCTACCTCCCCAAGAGAGCCCCTTGCCGGTCAAGACGCCGGTAAACTCATTACGCAATCTTTTATACTGCCCAAAGAGATACCCGATTTCGCGGCCGCCTACACCTATATCTCCGGCAGGCACATCTGTATCAGGACCAATGTGCCGGAACAGCTCGGTCATAAAACTCTGGCAAAAACGCATCACCTCATTATCGGATTTACCCTTAGGGTCGAAATCCGAACCGCCTTTGCCGCCGCCCATAGGTAATGTCGTCAGGCTATTTTTAAAAACCTGCTCAAAGGCCAGGAATTTCAAGATGCCCAGATTCACGCTGGGATGAAAACGCAAACCTCCCTTATAAGGGCCGATGGCGCTACTCATTTGAATGCGGTATCCCCGGTTTACGTTGATCTCTCCTTGATCGTCCAGCCAGGGGACACGGAACATAATCACCCTTTCCGGCTCAACCATTCTCTCTAGGACCTTAGCCTTCTCGTAAACAGGGTTTTTCTCGATAAACGGCGCTAATGAATCTGTTACCTCCTGCACTGCCTGATGAAACTCCGGTTCGCCAGGATTCTTGGCTATAAGCCTGGCCATAAATTCTTCGCTCTTCTTTACCATCGCTCTCCTCCTTGACTAACTTTGTCTTTCTGATTGCCCTACTCGCACGCCGAGCAGGCTTGAGAAGGTTACCGAAAAAAAAGCGTCCTCTCTTTATAGAATAACTCCTATAAAGAAAAGACGACATTGTCCGTTTCTAGATTTTTTAATAATAACACAAAGGCATGCCTTGTCAAGAAAATTTTAGGAGATAATTTTAGTATTTGCTTAATAACGCCTTGATTGATTCTGCCACTTTCTGCGCAGCCCGGCGCACCTGAAGGCAGGCATCCTGGCCAAAACCAATAATTTTAGGCTGAATACCAATAATCAGGGTTTGGCAGCCGACAGAAGTCTTAAGATAATCGGCGAGTATGCGTAACGGCAGCCTGTGCGTTGATGACATGCATACTTGCGCCTCATCCTGGGGATCAAAAATTATAATTTTGCCGGCCTTGGCGCCAACATCTGCGGCATCAAGTATTATCATATGCGTAGGTTTAAATTTTTTTATCTGGCCGGTAAGGTTTTCTGGAGCGGTATGCCCTAAGAAAACCTCGACTTTGGCTTTTATTTTTTTACGGGAAGGGAAATCTTTTATTTGGCGGGCAACCAGCATCCCAGCAGCATCATCGCCGTGTAACTCCGAACCTACGCCAAGGAAGGCAATCCTTTTTGCGCCCTTAAGGCTGTTTTTCAGCCTGGCCTTGAGTTGCCGCATTAAAAACCACCCTTAATTTATCTTTATCCAATTGCGCCAGTTCCACATCGTTAGTGGCCTCCAGGGCCTTCTTAGGACAGGAATCCACGCACTGCGCGCAATATATACACTTGCCTAAATCAATTACCGCCTCAAATTGCTTTTCTCCTACCTTATTGATGGTTATCGCTCCCGTCGGGCAATCCTTCATGCACAACCGGCAGCCGATACATTTTTCGGGATAAAAAATAAGCTTTCCCCTGTATTTATCTCCCATCTCTAATTTCTGCGCCGGATAAAGATTGGTCGCGGGTTTCTTTAACAACGAGCGCAGAACCTCTAGGATCATTTTTCCCGGCCTCATCGCGCTAGAACCCCTTTCAAGATCAGGTTGATCAAAAGCTGCAGTAGCGCCAACGGCACCAGGTATTTCCAGCAGAAATCGATCATCTGGTCAATACGTAAACGCCCTACTACCGTGCGCATCAGAGATAATAACGCAATTACCGCCAAGACCTCTATAATGAATACGATAAATCCTAAGGCAGGGCCAAAGACCGGGCCAAAAGGAAAAAATACCGCCACGAGAAGTGCTGCCCCTACCACCATCTCGATATCCAGGGTCAGGCGCAGTAAAGCCAGGAGCCTTCCGCTATATTCCGTAAAAGCCCCGGCTACAATCTCTGTCTCTGCCTCCGGGATATCAAAAGGCACCTTTTCCAATTTTCCCAGTAATGCCACCAAGGCTATTGTGAAACCCAAGAGATTGAACAAGCAATACTGCGGATTCCGCGCATAAAAAATGGCTATATCTTTGAGCGACCAGGTATTAGCCAGAA